>NZ_JBVJCT010000005.1:118966-401409 GCF_055588305.1 Streptomyces sp. NPDC042002
GGCCCCCCCGCCCTCCCCCCCCCCCCCCCCCCCCCCCCCCTCCCCCCCCACCCCCCCCCTCCCCCCCCCCCCCCCCCCCCCCCCCCCCCCCCCCCCTCCTTCTTCCCCCCCCCCCCCCCCCCCCCCCCCCCCCCCCCCGGCTCCCACCCGGGGCGGAAACCAAGATGCGTACGGCGCATACCGCTGTCAGGCTGCGCCGGTGAACCGCGAACAGATCTCCCGCATCGCCCATGCCGGCCACCCCGTCAAGTCCCCCGTCGACGACGACGCGGTGCGCCGGCTGCTGGAACACGGGCTTCCGCGCGGCGACGAGCGCGTGCTCGACCTCGGCTGCGGAGGCGGGGAATGGCTGCTGCGCGCGCTGGCCACGCGGCCGCGTCTGCGCGCCGAGGGCGTCGACGTCTCCGAGGACGCCCTGGACCAGGCCCGCCGGGGCGCCACCCGCCTCAACGTCGAGGACCGGCTCCTGCTGCACCGTGGAGAGGCCGCGGACTTCTCCTCCCCCCACGCGTTCGACCTGGTGCTCAGTGTCGGGGCGACGCACGCCTTCGGCGGCCTGCTGCCCACCCTCGCGGCGGCCCGCGAGCATCTGGCCCCCGGCGGACGGGTGCTCGTCGGCGAGGGATTCTGGGAACGCGAACCCTCCCCGGAGGCCGCCGGGATGTTCGGTGACCTCGCCGACCTCGCGACCACGGTGGACCATGTCGTCGCCGACGGATGGACCCCCGTGCACGGCCATGTCAGCTCGCGCCCGGAGCGGGACGCCTACGAGTGGGCCTGCTGGGGCTCGCTCGCCTCCTGGGCACTGGACCACCCCGCCGACCCGGACAGCCCGCAGGTGCTGGAGACGGCGGGCGTCCGGCGCTCGGAGTGGCTGCGCCACTACCGGGACAGCTGGGGCTTCGTCTGCCTCGTCCTGCGCCGGACGCCCGAAAGGGACCGGGCCTGACCGGACAGACGATCCCTCAGCCCAGGTGCGTCGGCGCGAACATCCGCAGCACCGCCGGGAGGACGACCACCGAGGGGCCGGGGGTGGCCAGGGCCTCGGCCAGGTCCCGCTCCAGCGTCTCGGGGCTCGTGAGGACGCCCGGTACGCCGAACGACTCGGCGAGTGCCACAAAGTCCGGGCGGGACAGCTCCGTGGCGGTCGCCCGGCCGAAGGCGTCGGTCATGTACTCGCGCAGGATGCCGTATCCGCCGTCGTCGACGATGAGCCAGGTGACCGGGAGACCGCACTGCTTCGCCGTGGCCAGCTCGGCGATGGAGTACAGCGCGCCGCCGTCGCCGGACACCGCGAGAACCGGGCGGGAGGGGTCGGCCACCGCCGCGCCCAGCGCCGCCGGGAAGCCGTAGCCGAGGCCGCCGGCGCCCTGGGCGGAGTGCATGGTGTTGGCGCCGCGCGGGTCGAAGGCCGACCACGCCCAGTACGCCAGGATCGTCATGTCCCAGAAGGACGGCGAGGTGGCCGGCAGGGCCCGGCGGACGGACGCCAGGACGTCCTGTTCCAGGGTGAGTTCCTGGGCGGCGATGCGTTCCGCGACCCGGGCGAGGACCGTGCTCACGCGCTCCGGCGCCGCCGGGTCGGGGCGTTCCTCCACCGTCTCCAGGAGCGCGGACAGCGCGAGCCGCGCGTCCGCGTGGATGCCCAGCGCCGGGTGGTTGGACTCCAGCTTTCCGAGGTCGGCCTCGATCTGGATCACCCGGCCCCGGGGCTTGAACGTGTGGTAGTTCGAGGAGAGTTCGCCGAGGCCCGAGCCCACCACCAGCAGGACGTCCGCGTCCTCCAGGAAGTCCGTGGTGTGCCGGTCCTCCAGCCAGGACTGGAGCGAGAGCGGGTGGGTCCAGGGGAAGGCGCCCTTGCCGCCGAAGGTGGTGACGACCGGCGCGTTCAGCTTCTCGGCGAGCGCGCGCAGCTTGCCGGACGCGTCCGCCCGTACGACCCCGCCGCCCGCGATGATCGCGGGGCGTTCGGCAGAGGACAGCAAGTGGGCGGCCAGCGCGGTCAGTTCGGGGCGCGGGACGACGTCCTCGGGGGTCGCGTCCATCGCCGTGACCATCGGCAGGCCCGTCTCGGCGAGGAGGACGTCCTGCGGGATCTCCACCCACACCGGCCCGTGCGGGGCGGTCAGCGCCGACTCCCAGGCCGCCGCGATGGCGGAGGGGATCTGGGACTGCGCCCGGACGGTGTGGACCGACTTCACCACGCCCCGGAACGAGGCCTGCTGGTCCGGGAGTTCGTGCAGATAGCCGTGGCGTCCGCCGCCGAGTCCCGCGGTCGGGATCTGGCTGCTGATCGCGAGGACGGGCGCCGAGGCGGCGCGCGCCTCCTGGAGCGCGGCGAGCGAGGTCAGCGCCCCGGGGCCGGTGGAGAGCAGCAGCGGTGCGGCCTCGCCGGTGATCCGGCCGTAGGCGTCCGCCGCGAACCCGGCGTTGTTCTCGACGCGCAGGCCGACGTACTGGAGGGACGAGCGGCGCAGCGCGTCGAACATGCCGAGCGCGTGCTGGCCCGGCAGTCCGAAGACGGTCGTCGCGCCGAGCCCGGAGAGGGTCTCCACGACCAGGTCTCCGCCGTTGCGGCCGGGGGGCGGGTTGAGCGCGGCCTCCGTCTGTGCCGCCGACGGGCGGAGAACCAGGTCGTGGTCGTGGGTCACTTGCTTCGGGCCTCCGCGATCTGGCGGGACATGATGGTGGTCAGTTCGTACGCGGTGTGGGACGCCGCCACCGCGGTGATCTCTGCGTGGTCGTACGCCGGGGCGACCTCGACGACGTCGGCCGAGACCAGGTTGCAGGACGAGAGGCCGCGCAGGATCTCCAGGAGCTCGCGGGAGGTCATGCCGCCCGCCTCCGGGGTGCCGGTGCCGGGCGCGTGCGCCGGGTCGAGGCAGTCGATGTCGATGGAGATGTAGAGCGGGCGGTTCCCGATGCGCTGGCGGAGCTGGTCGGCGACCTCGTCGGCGCCGCGGCGGTAGACGTCCGCCGAGGTGACGATGCCGAAGCCCATCTTCTCGTCGTCGGTGAGGTCCTGCTTGCCGTACAGCGGGCCGCGGATGCCGACGTGGGAGAGCGCCGAGGTGTCGAGGATGCCCTCCTCGACGGCGCGGCGGAACGGGGTGCCGTGGGTGTACTCGGCGCCGAAGTAGGTGTCCCAGGTGTCGAGGTGCGCGTCGAAGTGGAGCAGCGCGACCGGGCCGTGCTTCTTGGCGACGGAGCGCAGCAGGGGCAGCGCGATGGTGTGGTCGCCGCCCAGGGTCATCAGGCGGGCGCCGGTGCCGAGCAGTTCGTCGGCGGCGGCCTCCACCGTCTCCACGGCCTCGTTGATGTTGAACGGGTTCGCGGCGATGTCACCGGCGTCCGCGACCTGCGCGAGGGCGAACGGGGAGGCGTCCTGCGCCGGGTTGTAGGGGCGCAGCAGCCGGGACGCCTCGCGGATCGCGTTGCCGCCGAAGCGGGCGCCCGGCCGGTACGAGACGCCGGAGTCGAACGGCACACCGACGACGGCGACATCGGTGGTGCCGACCTCGTCGAGGCGGGGCAGCCGGGCGAAGGTCGCGGGGCCCGCGTACCGGGGGACGCGGGACGAGTCGACGGGCCCGCGGGGCGTCTCGTTGCTGCTCATGGGGTTTTGCCTTCTTTCCTACGCTTTGTCGCACATGTACAACTAAGTACAAGTAACACGACTCTACTGGTGAACCGGGACCGGTTCGGAGAGGGGTTCGGCGTCACGGCCCGCGAGCCGCTCCCGCCAAGTGGTCAGCACCGCGGCTGCCGGTCGGGACCGACATTAGGCGGCTGGAAAGCGGCTGCGAAGTGTACGTTTCATCCATTCGATTCGAACAGAATGGAGGAACCATCCACCGTGCCCGAACCGCAGTCACTGTCCGTCCCTGCCGTACCGCCCACTCCCCCGGTGCCGCTGTCGGCACTCCTCGCCCGGGAGGACCTTGCCCTGCGCCTGATCGCCGGGCCGGCGGAGCCCGACACGGTGATCCACTGGGCGCACACCTCGGAGATGGCCGACCCGTACCCCTACCTGCTGGGCGGCGAGCTGCTGCTGTCGGCGGGGGTCCACATCCCCGAGGCGGCAGGCTCGGACGAGGCCGAGGGCTCAGGGGGCTATTTCGACGGCTACGTCTCCCGCATCGTCGCGGCGGGCGGCGCGGCGCTGGGCTTCGGCCTGGCGCCGGTCCACGACACGGTCCCGCGCGCCCTGGTCGCGGCCTGCGACACCTACGGGCTGCCGCTGCTGGAGGTCCCGCCCCAGACGACGTTCTCCGGGGTCGCCCGGGCGGTGTGGCAGCTCATGGCCCAGGCCCGGCTGGCCGAACTGCGCCGGGTCACCGAGGCCCAGCAGAGCCTGGCGGCGGCCGCCGCCCGCCCCGATCCGGTCCCGGCGGTACTCAGGCAACTGGCCCAGCGGCTGGGCGGCCGGGCGGTCCTGTACGGCCCCGAGGGCACGGAACTGGCACACGCGGGGAGGTTCCCGCGACCGGCCCCGCGGGAAGCGGCGAACCGGGCCGGCCCGGCGGACACGGCCCAGGCCGGAGCCCACGCCAGGCCCCCTTCCACAACCGCTGCCCGCCCGGCAGACACGTCAAGGCCGGCCGACGCGGCTCCCCCGGCGGACACGGCACGACCGAGGGACACGACTCCCCCGGCAGGAGCGGCGCCAACGGTCGGCGGCCCCGCGGGCCGGACGCCCGGGACCGGACCCACCCCGGTCCCGGCACCTTCGGACCCCGCACCCTCGGCCCCGGCGACCGGGCCCGGCTCCGCCGACGTACCCCCCGTCATGACGGCTCCCGAGGAGGCCCTCGCCGAACTCGCCGGTGTCGTGCGGCCCCGGAAGGCCCAGGGGCCCGCGCCGTCCTCCGCCACCGACACCGTGGGCGGCGTCCATCTCGCGGCCTACGCCCTCGGCAGTGGCCAGGGCTTCGTCCTGGGTGTCGCCGCGCCGCGCCGCGACCCCGGCGACCACACGATCGCCTCCGTCGCCTCCGTGCTGCTCTCCCTCCTCACCGGGGAGCACCAGAGCGGGAGCGGGGCCGCGCGGTCGGCGGCGCTGGTGCGGCTGCTGCTCGGGGCCGCGCCGGAGACGGTGGCACCGCTGCTCGGCGGCGAACGGTGGACGGTCGTGCACGCGCGCCCCGCCGGGGACGGCCCCGCCCCGGACACCGTCTCCGCGTCCGCGCTGGCGGCCGCGCTGGGCTCCGCGCTGGTGGACGTCGGCGGCGACGTCGTCCGCGTCCTCGTCCCCGGTGACCGCGAGCCGGCCGCGCAGCCGGGCTGGACCTGCGGGGTCAGCGCTCCCGCGGGCCCGCGGGCGTGGGCTGCCGCCGACACCCAGGCGGCCCGCGCGCTGGCCCGCGCCCGCGCCACGCGGGTGCCCCTGGTCCGCCACGGCGACCGTCCCGCGCTCGCCGACCTCGTCCCCCCGGCCGACGCCGAGGCCCACGCCCACGCCCTGCTCGCGCCCGTCGCCGGGACCCCCGCCCTGACCGAGACCCTGCGTACCTGGCTCTCCCTGCACGGCAGTTGGGACCGCACCGCGGTGGCCCTCTCCGTCCACCGCAACACCGTCCGCCAACGCATCGCCCGCTGCTCGGCGTTGCTGGCGGCGGACCTCGACGACCCGGACGTACGGATGGAGTTGTGGTTCGCGCTCCGGGCCGGCTGAACGCGGGACGGCCCCGGGCCCGTACACCTGAGTGACGCACATCCCAGCGACCGGGACAGCCGCGCCCCCGGCCCGAGCGCACCGGCACAATGGGGGTATGCCGATACCCCGGACTCCCAGCCGCGCCGAACTTGTCGACCATCTCGTGAAGACCCGTATCGCGGGCGATGTCGCCACGCCCCGCGAGAACAACCTCTCCCACTACCGCAAGCTGGCGAACGGCGAGCGCAACTGGTGGCTCGGTCTGGAACTCGGCGCCCGCTGGAGCGACGAGCAGGACGTGCTCGCGGTGATGGCGGAGCGGGTCGGCGTCAACGACGACCCGGAGTACCGGTACGGCCAGGACACCATCGACCCCGAGCTGACCCTGGACGCGCTGGACCGTCTCGCGGCTCGGCTGCGCAAGGCGGCCGAGGGCCGGCAGCGGGTGCTGTTCGCGACCGGCCACCCGGGCGGCCTGCTGGACGTGCACCGTGCCACGGCCGCCGCCCTGCGCGCCGCCGGCTGCGAGATCGTGGTGATCCCGGACGGCCTGCAGACGGACGAGGGGTACGTCATGCAGTTCGCGGACGTGGCGGTCCTGGAGCACGGCGCCACGCTGTGGCACACCCACTCGGGCGAGCCGATGCGCGCGATCCTCACCGGTCTTGAGCGGGAGGGCCGCCCGCTGCCCGACCTGGTCGTGGCCGACCACGGCTGGGCCGGTTTCGCGGGCCAGCAGGGCCTGGACTCCGTCGGATACGCCGACAGCAACGACCCGGCGCTCTTCCTCGCCGAGTCGGAGGGCACACTCCAGGTCGTGGTCCCGCTCGACGACCACGTCCTCAGCCCGCGCCACTACGACCCGATGACGGCGTATCTGCTCAAGGAAGCCGGCCTGGCCTGAGCCCCGGCTCCCCTTGGGTCCCGGCCCAGATCCCGGCGATCGGCCCGGGGGCGCGCCCGGCGCGGGCGCGCCCCCGGATGACGCCCCCGACGTTCACCGTCCCCGAACCGTCGGATCGCGTTCGCCGTTCCGTCCCGCCGGACCGCGCGCCGCGCGCCCGACCGCCTTTCACGGCCAGGGATTCAGCCCCTCGTCCCGCCGCTGGGCGTAGCCCGGTGTCGGGTCCAGGTACACCCTGCTCACCGAGGGGAACACCGCCCGGAGCCGGTCCTCGGCCTGTTCGCAGGCCCACTCGATCTCGGCCGCCGTCGACGCGTCCCGGAAGTCGACCTTGGCGGCGATCAGCGCCTCGCGCGGCCCCTGCACGAGCGTGATCAGTTCCAGTACGGCCTCCACGTGCTCCACCGCCAGCAGCTCGGCCCGGATCCGCTCCCGCATCGGTCTGGGCAGCGGCCGTCCGATCAGCAGCTCCGCGTTGGAACGGCCCAGCACCCAGGCGACGTAGAGCAGCAGGAGACCGATGAGCAGCGAGGCGATGCCGTCCCAGACGCCCGATCCGGTGAGCTGGCCGCCGAGCAGGCCGCCCGCGGCGAACACCAGTCCGACCAGCGCGGCCGAGTCCTCCATGACGACGGCCTTCACGGCGGTGTCGGGCGTGCGCCGGAGGTAGGTCTTGAAGGAGGCGTCGACCCGGGCGGCCTCGCCGCGCGCCTGCCGCAGTCCCGTCCGCAGGGAGAAGCCCTCCAGGAGGAAGGCGAGGCCCAGCACGACGTACGAGACGAGCGGGTCGCCGAGCTCCTCCCCCGCGACCAGGGTGTGGATTCCGTCGTAGATCGAGAAGACCGCGCCGCCGACGAAGGTGGCGACGGCGGCTAGCAGCGCCCAGATGTACCGCTCGGGGCCGTAGCCCAGCGGATGGTCCTCGTCGGCCGGTTTCTCGCTGCGTTTGAGGGCCGTGAGCAGCAGCAGTTCGGTGACGGTGTCGGCGACGGAGTGGGCGGCCTCCGACAGCATCGCGCTGGAGCCGCTGATGACACCGGCGACCGCCTTGGCGAGGGCGATCCCGAGGTTGGCGGCGGCCGCGACGATCACCGTGGAGACGCTCTCGCCGCCTCCGTCGCCGTTCTCGCCGCTGTCGTCGTCCCGTGCCGCCGCTTCGGTCATGCCTCAGTCTTACCGAGGAACACGTCGGGACCGGGGAACGCGGCGCTATCGCGGGACGCGGACCACGCCTTCCTGGATCACCGAGATGGCCAGCCGGCCGTCCTGGGTGTAGATCCGGGCCTGGCCGAGACCGCGGCCGCCCGACGCGGACGGCGACTCCTGGTCGTACAGCAGCCATTCGTCGGCGCGGAACGGGCGGTGGAACCACATCGCGTGGTCGAGCGAGGCGCCGACGACGTCGCCCGTGACCCAGCCGCCGCGCCCGTGCGCCAGCAGGATGGAGTCGAGGAGCGTCATGTCCGAGACGTAGGTCGCGAGGACGACGTGCAGCAGCGGGTCGTCCGCGAGCTTGCCGTTGGTGCGGAACCACACCTGGGAGCGCGGCTCGCGGGCCTCGCCGACGGTGGCGTACGGCGGCGCGTCGACGTAGCGCAGGTCGACGGACTCGCGGGCCTCCAGGATGCGTTCCACGACGTCGGCGTCGGTGAAGACGTCGGCGTACAGGGGAAGCAGTTCGGCGGCCGTGGGCAGCGTCTCCGGGTCGGGCGCGGGGGGCATCGGGGCCTGGTGCTCCATGCCCTCCTCGTACGTCTGGAAGGACGCGGAGAGGTGGAAGATCGGCTGTCCGTGCTGGACAGCGACCACCCGGCGGGTGGTGAAGGAGCGGCCGTCGCGGATGCGGTCCACGGAGTACACGATGGGCGCGCCGGGGTCCCCGATCCGCAGGAAGTACGCGTGCAGGGAGTGGGCGAGCCGGTCCTCGGGGACCGTGCGCCCGGCGGCGACCAGTGCCTGCGCCGCCACCTGTCCGCCGAAGACCCGTGGGACGACGGCGGACCGGGACCGGCCGCGGAAGATGTTCTCCTCGATCCGCTCCAGATCGAGCAGATCGAGGAGACTCTGAAGTGCCTCACTCATGGGGCAGTTGTACCGCGCAGTCTTTTCGCGGACCTTACAGGCCCATGTCCTTGGCGATGATCGTCTTCATGATCTCGCTGGTCCCGCCGTAGATGCGGTTGACCCGGTTGTCCGCGTACAGGCGGGCGATCGGGTACTCGTTCATGAAGCCGTAGCCGCCGTGGAGCTGGAGGCAGCGGTCGATGACGCGGTGCGCGACCTCGGTGCAGAACAGCTTGGCGCTGGCGGCCTCGGCCGGGGTCAGCTCACCGGCGTCGAGGGCCTCCAGGGCGCGGTCGGCGACGGCCTCGGCCGCGTCCACCTCGGCCTGGCAGGCGGCCAGCTCGAACTTGGTGTTCTGGAAGGAGGCGACGGTCTTGCCGAAGACGGTCCGCTCCTGGACGTACTCCTTGGCGAACCGGACGGCGGCCTTGGCCTGCGCGTAGGCGCCGAAGGCGATGCCCCAGCGCTCGGAGGCGAGGTTGTGGCCGAGGTAGTAGAAGCCCTTGTTCTCCTCGCCGAGCAGGTCCTCGACGGGCACCTTCACGTCGACGAACGCCAGCTCGGCGGTGTCGGAGGTCCTCAGGCCGAGCTTGTCCAGCTTGCGGCCGATGGAGTAGCCCTCGGACTTGGTGTCCACGGCGAAGAGGGAGATGCCGTGGCGGCGGTCCTCGGCGGTGGGCGCGGAGGTGCGGGCGCAGACGATCACGCGGTCGGCGTGGACGCCACCGGTGATGAAGGTCTTGGAGCCGTTGAGGACGTAGTGCGTGCCGTCCTCGGAGAGCTTGGCGGTGGTCTTCATGCCCGCGAGGTCGGAGCCGGTGCCCGGCTCGGTCATCGCGAGGGCCCACATCTCCTCGGCGCTGACGAACTTCGGCAGGAAGCGCTTCTTCTGCTCGTCGGTGGCGAGCGACTTGATGTAGGGCAGGCCGAGCAGCACGTGCACACCGGAGCCGCCGAACTGGACACCCGCGCGCGAGGTCTCCTCGTACATCACGGCTTCGAACTTGTACGAGTCGATGCCGGCGCCGCCGAACTCCTCGTCCACGCGGATGCCGAAGACGCCGAGCTCGGCGAGCTTGTAGTAGAAGTCGCGCGGCGCCTGGCCGGCGGCGAACCACTCGTCGTAGACCGGGACGACCTCGGCCTCGATGAAGGCGCGCAGGGTCTCCCGGAACGCCTCGTGGTCCTCGTTGAACACAGTACGGCGCACCGCCGCCACCTCCGCCTGGATACCTGGGTTATTTCTAAGCGCTTGCTCAGATACGAGGTTACCCGCCGGTCACGAGCGCCGTCCAGAGGTCACCACCCGAGACCCTCGTCACGCCCCGGGAGCCATGGGAGCCCCAGGAGCCACTGCCGCCACCCCGGGAGCTACGGGACCCCCAGGGACCACGGCCGCCGCCCCGAAGGCCCCCCGCGCCATCCGGTGCAGCAGCTCCGCCGTCCCCGTGCGCCCCGGGAGCGCGCCCGGGCGCCCCAGGTGCGGGGTCGAGTTCAGCAGGCCGAAGACCGAGTGCACGGCCGAACGGGCGGCGGGCTCGGTCAGGTCCGGGTACACCTCGCGGACCACCTCCACCCACAGCTCGACGTACTGGCGCTGGAGCTGGCGCACGAGCTTGCGGTCACTGTCCCGCAGGCGGTCCAGCTCGCGGTCGTGCAGGGTGATCAGGGGGCGGTCGTCGAGCGCGAAGTCGATGTGCCCCTCGATGAGCGAGTCGAGGAGCGGCTCCGCACCCCCCTCGGCCTCCGCCACCCGGCGCTTGCCGCCCGTGAGCAGCTGCCCGCTGATCCCCACCAGCAGCTCGGCGAGCATCGCGTCCTTGCCGGCGAAGTGCCGGTAGAGACCGGGGCCGCTGATGCCGACCGCCGCTCCTATCTCATCCACTCCCACGCCGTGGAAACCGCGCTCGGCGAAGAGCCGGGCCGCTTCCCTGAGGATCTGCTCGCGCCGGGTGGGGGCGTCGGTTCTGGTGGCCATGAAAACAATTCTAGACACGGGGGTTAGCGGTCGTTAACCTGAAGGAGTTGCGTTAACGCTCATTAACTGGTCGACCACCTGGTGAGGGGACCGCAGGATGCAAGAGGCACCGGAGCTGACGAGCGCGGCAGACCCCGCGTCGGAGGCCTGGAGGGCCAACGAGGCGGCACACCGCGCGCTGGGCGAGGAACTGCGCCGGAAGCTGGCCGCGGCGGCGCTCGGCGGCGGCGAGAAGGCGCGCGCCCGGCACACCGCGCGCGGAAAGCTGCTGCCCCGCGACCGTGTGGACGCCCTGCTCGACCCCGGCTCGCCGTTCCTGGAGCTGGCGCCGCTCGCCGCCGACGGGATGTACGACGGGGCGGCCCCGGCCGCCGGCGTCATCGCCGGGATCGGCCGGGTCAGCGGGCGCGAGTGCGTGATCGTCGCCAATGACGCCACCGTCAAGGGCGGCACGTACTACCCGATGACCGTGAAGAAGCACCTGCGCGCCCAGGAGGTGGCGCTGGAGAACCGCCTGCCCTGCGTCTATCTCGTCGACTCCGGGGGCGCCTTCCTGCCCATGCAGGACGAGGTGTTCCCCGACCGCGACCACTTCGGGCGGATCTTCTACAACCAGGCGCGGATGTCCGGCGCCGGCATCCCGCAGATCGCGGCCGTCCTCGGCTCCTGCACGGCGGGCGGCGCCTACGTCCCGGCGATGAGCGACGAGGCCGTGATCGTGCGCGGCCAGGGCACCATCTTCCTCGGCGGGCCACCGCTGGTGAAGGCCGCCACCGGCGAGGTCGTCACGGCCGAGGAGCTGGGCGGCGGCGAGGTCCACGCGCGCGTGTCGGGTGTCACCGACCATCTCGCGGAGGACGACGCGCACGCGCTGCGGATCGTCCGGAACATCGTGGCCACCCTGCCCGCGCGCGGGGCGCTCCCCTGGTCCGTGGAGCCGTCGGCCGAGCCCAAGGTCGACCCGTACGGGCTGTACGGCGCGGTGCCCGTCGACTCCCGCACTCCGTACGACGTGCGCGAGGTCATCGCGCGCGTGGTGGACGGTTCGCGCTTCGCCGAGTTCAAGGCCGACTTCGGGCAGACCCTGGTCACCGGCTTCGCGCGGATCCACGGCCACCCGGTCGGGATCGTCGCGAACAACGGCATCCTGTTCTCCGAGTCGGCCCAGAAGGGCGCCCACTTCATCGAGCTGTGCGACCAGCGCGGCATCCCGCTGGTGTTCCTCCAGAACATCTCCGGGTTCATGGTGGGCCGCCAGTACGAGGCCGGTGGCATCGCCAAGCACGGCGCCAAGATGGTGACGGCCGTCGCCTGCACCCGCGTGCCGAAGCTGACCGTCGTGATCGGCGGCTCGTACGGGGCGGGCAACTACTCGATGTGCGGCCGGGCCTACTCGCCGCGCTTCCTGTGGATGTGGCCGGGCGCCAAGATCTCCGTGATGGGCGGCGAGCAGGCCTCCTCGGTCCTCGCGACCGTCAAGCGCGACCAGATCGAGGCGCGCGGCGAGTCCTGGCCGGCCTCGGACGAAGAGGACTTCAAGGACCCGATCCGCCGGCAGTACGAGCGGCAGGGCAACGCCTACTACGCGACGGCCCGGCTCTGGGACGACGGCGTGATCGACCCGATGGAGACCCGGCAGGTCCTCGGACTCGCCCTGACCGCCTGCGCCAACGCGCCCCTGGGTGACCCCCAGTTCGGCGTCTTCCGGATGTGAGGGGACCCACCCATGTTTGACACGGTGCTTGTGGCCAACCGGGGCGAGATCGCCGTCCGCGTCATCCGTACCCTGCGCGCGCTCGGCGTGCGCTCGGTGGCCGTCTTCTCGGACGCGGACGCGGACGCCCGGCACGTCCGGGAGGCCGACACGGCCGTACGGATCGGACCGGCGCCCGCCTCCGAGAGCTATCTGTCGGTGGAGCGGCTGCTGGAGGCGGCGGCCAGGTCCGGCGCCCAGGCGGTGCACCCGGGGTACGGCTTCCTCGCCGAGAACGCCGCCTTCGCGCGGGCCTGCGCGGAGGCCGGACTGGTCTTCATCGGGCCGTCCCCCGAGGCGATCTCCCTGATGGGCGACAAGATCCGCGCCAAGGAGACGGTGAAGGCGGCCGGGGTCCCGGTCGTCCCCGGCTCCTCGGGCAGCGGTCTGACGGACGCGGAGCTGATCGCGGCGGCCGGCGAGATCGGCGTGCCGGTGCTGCTGAAGCCGAGCGCGGGCGGTGGCGGCAAGGGCATGCGCCTGGTGCGCGACGCCTCGGTCCTGGCCGACGAGATCGCCGCCGCCCGGCGCGAGGCGCGGGCCTCCTTCGGCGACGACACCCTGCTCGTCGAGCGCTGGGTCGACCGGCCCCGGCACATCGAGATCCAGGTCCTGGCGGACGGGCACGGGCACGTCATACACCTGGGCGAGCGCGAGTGCTCGCTCCAGCGCCGCCACCAGAAGATCATCGAGGAGGCGCCCAGCGTGTTCCTCGACCCCGCCACGCGGGCCGCGATGGGCGAGGCGGCCGTCCAGGCGGCCCGCTCCTGCGGCTACCGGGGCGCGGGCACGGTCGAGTTCATCGTCCCCGGCGGCGACCCGTCCTCGTACTACTTCATGGAGATGAACACCCGCCTCCAGGTGGAGCACCCGGTCACCGAGCTGGTCACGGGCCTCGACCTCGTCGAATGGCAGCTTCGGGTCGCCGCCGGCGAGCACCTGCCCTACGAGCAGGCGGACATCACCCTCACCGGGCACGCGGTGGAGGCCCGGATCTGCGCCGAGGACCCGGGGCGCGGCTTCCTCCCCTCCGGGGGCACCGTCCTCTCCCTGCGCGAGCCGCAGGGCGACGGAGTGCGCACCGACTCGGGCCTCTCGGAGGGCACCGAGGTCGGCAGCCTCTACGACCCGATGCTCTCCAAGGTCATCGCGTACGGCCCCGACCGCCCGACGGCGCTGCGCAGGCTCCGGGCCGCGCTCGCCGAGACGGTCACGCTCGGGGTCCCGACGAACGCGGGCTTCCTGCGCCGTCTGCTGGCCCACCCGGACGTGGTGGCGGGCGACCTGGACACCGGTCTTGTCGAGCGGGAGGCGGCGGGACTGGTCCCGGCGGAGGTGCCGGAGGAGGTGTACGAGGCGGCGGCGGCCGTCCGGCTCGCCGAGCTGGCTCCGCCGGACGAGGGCTGGACCGACCCGTTCTCCGTGCCGAGCGGCTGGCGGCTCGGCGGCACCCCCAGACCGGTGGGCTTCTCCCTGCGGGTCCTGGACCCCGTGGAGTACACCCCGCGCGGCACCCACACGGTCACCGCCGACCGGGTCGCGGTGACCCTCGACGGGGTGCGTCACACCTTCCACCGCGCCGCCGACTGGATCGGCCGCGACGGCGACGCCTGGCATGTGCGCGATCACGACCCGGTGGCCGCGTCGCTCACCGGCGCCGCGCACGCGGGTGCCGACTCGCTGACCGCCCCCATGCCGGGCACGGTGACGGTCGTGAAGGTCGCCGTCGGCGACGAAGTGACCGCGGGGCAGAGCCTGTTGGTGGTCGAGGCGATGAAGATGGAGCACGTCATCTCCGCGCCGCACGCCGGGACCGTCAGCGAGCTGGACGTCAAACCGGGCACGACGGTCGCCATGGACCAGGTACTGGCGGTCATCACCCCCGTGGAGGAGGCGGAGACGGCATGAGCACTTCCGAACTGGGCCTTCCGATGGCCGTACCGGCGCAGGGCCTGCCCGCCCGGGTGCGGATCTACGAGGTCGGCGCGCGCGACGGGCTGCAGAACGAGAAGGCGACCGTACCGACCGAGGTGAAGGCGGAGTTCATCCGGCGCCTCGCGGACGCGGGGCTGACCACGATCGAGGCGACCAGCTTCGTCCACCCGAAGTGGGTTCCCCAACTGGCCGACGCGGAACAGCTGTTCCCGCAGGTCGCCGACCTCCCGGTGGCGCTTCCGGTCCTGGTGCCGAACGAACGCGGGCTGGAGCGGGCGCTCGCGCTCGGCGCCCGGCACCTGGCCGTCTTCGCCAGCGCCACGGAGTCCTTCGCGAAGGCCAACCTCAACCGGACGGTCGACGAGGCGCTCGCCATGTTCGAACCGGTGGTGAGCCGCGCGAAGGACGCCGGCAGCACGGTCCGCGGCTATGTCTCGATGTGCTTCGGCGACCCGTGGGAAGGGCCCGTCCCGGTCCATCAGGTCGTCCGCGTGTGCAAGGCGCTGATGGACATGGGCTGTGACGAGCTGAGCCTCGGCGACACGATCGGTGTGGCGACACCGGGCCATGTGCAGTCCCTGCTCGCCGAACTGAACGAGGAGGGCGTGCCCACCAGCGCGCTCGGCGTGCACTTCCACGACACCTACGGCCAGGCGCTCTCCAACACACTGGCCGCCCTCCAGCACGGCGTCAGCACCGTCGACGCCTCCGCCGGCGGCCTCGGCGGCTGCCCGTACGCGAAGTCCGCCACCGGCAACCTCGCCACGGAAGACCTCGTATGGATGCTCCAGGGCCTCGGTATCGACACCGGGGTCGACCTCGGCCGCCTCACCGCCACGAGCGTGTGGATGGCCGGACAACTGGGCCGACCCAGCCCGTCCCGCACCGTCACAGCACTCGGTAAAACGACTCAGTCCCACCAGGAGTGACCCGCATGTCCCTGGACCACCGCCTGTCCCCCGAACTCGAAGAACTCCGCCGTACGGTGGAGGCGTTCGCCCACGACGTCGTGGCACCGAAGATCGGCGACTTCTACGAGCGGCACGAATTCCCGTACGAGATCGTGCGGGAGATGGGCCGCATGGGCCTGTTCGGGCTGCCGTTCCCCGAGGAGTACGGCGGCATGGGCGGCGACTATCTCGCCCTCGGCATCGCCCTGGAGGAGCTGGCCCGGGTCGACTCGTCCGTGGCCATCACCCTGGAGGCGGGCGTCTCGCTGGGTGCCATGCCGATCCATCTCTTCGGCACGGAGGAGCAGAAGCGGGAGTGGCTCCCCCGTCTGTGCTCCGGCGAGATCCTGGGCGCCTTCGGCCTCACCGAGCCGGACGGCGGCTCGGACGCGGGCGCGACCCGTACGACGGCCCGGCTCGACCCCGAGACCAACGAGTGGGTCATCAACGGCAGCAAGTGCTTCATCACCAACTCCGGCACGGACATCACGGGTCTGGTGACGGTCACCGCCGTCACCGGCCGCAAGCCCGACGGGAAGCCGCTGATCTCCGCGATCATCGTCCCCTCCGGCACCCCGGGCTTCACGGTCGCGGCCCCGTACTCGAAGGTCGGCTGGAACGCCTCCGACACCCGTGAACTGTCCTTCGCGGACGTGCGCGTCCCGGCGGCCAACCTGCTCGGCGAGGAGGGCCGCGGCTACGCGCAGTTCCTGCGCATCCTGGACGAGGGCCGCATCGCCATCGCGGCGCTGGCCACGGGTCTCGCGCAGGGCTGTGTCGACGAGTCGGTCAAGTACGCCAAGGAACGGCACGCGTTCGGACGCCCGATCGGCGCCAACCAGGCGATCCAGTTCAAGATCGCCGACATGGAGATGAAGGCCCACATGGCCCGCGTCGGCTGGCGCGACGCCGCGTCCCGTCTCGTCGCGGGCGAGCCCTTCAAGAAGGAGGCGGCCATCGCCAAGCTGTACTCCTCCACCATCGCCGTCGACAACGCCCGTGAGGCCACCCAGGTCCACGGCGGCTACGGCTTCATGAACGAGTACCCGGTCGCCCGCATGTGGCGCGACTCCAAGATCCTGGAGATCGGCGAGGGCACGAGCGAGGTGCAGCGGATGCTGATCGCGCGGGAGCTGGGGCTCACGGGCTGATCTTCGCGCAGAGCCGGTACATCGAGGCCACCGTCGGACACCCGTCCGACGGTGGCCTCGGCGCGTCCGGCGCCACACTCCCACCCAAGATCAAGGCCTGACCATCCATCGGGAGCGCGAACTGGACACACGATGCGGGTGAGTTGACGCATCGCGGTATCCGGCGCCCAGCCGGGAGCCGCGATGTCGTCGCGTCAGCGGCGGGACCCCACGGGCGAGCCCGCCGCGTAACGGCGGCACCGCACCGGCGGGCCGCTGATCCGGCCTCGGCGAACCCGCCCCCTGGACAAGAACTGAGGTTAGGCTAACCTACCTTTGAACTCGTCCGGCGGGCGCTCCCGCCCCGTGCCGAAAGCAGCCACACTCATGCCCAACGCCCGTGCCACCCACCTCACCCGTCGCGGCATCCTCGCCGCGGGCGGCGCCCTCGGCCTCGGTGCCGTCCTCGCGGCCTGCGGCGACGACGACGCCTCGAAAAACGGTGGCCCGGACTCGACGAAGGCCGCCGAGAAGTCCGGCCCGTGGACGTTCGAGGACGACCGCGGCACGACCGTGAAGCTGGACAAGGTTCCGGCGAACATCGTCGCCTTCACCGGTGTCGCCGCCGCCCTGTTCGACTACGGCATCGAGGTCAAGGGCGTGTTCGGCCCGACGAAGACCAAGGACGGCAAGGCCGACGTCCAGGCCGGCGACATGGACATCAGCAAGGTGACGATCCTCGGCAACGAGTGGGGCCAGTTCAACATCGAGAAGTACGCGGGCCTCGCCCCCGACGTCCTCATCTCGACGATGTTCGACACCGCGGGCACCCTCTGGTACGTCCCCGAGGAGTCCAAGGACAAGATCCTCAAGCTGGCCCCGAGCGTCGGCGTCTCCGTCTACGACGTCCAGATGCCCCAGCCGCTCCAGCGGATGCTCGCGCTGGCCGAGTCACTCGGCGCCGACGTGAAGTCCGCGAAGACCGTCGCGGCGAAGAAGAAGTTCGAGACGGCCGCCGAGCGGCTGCGCAAGGCCGCCAAGGCCCGCCCCGAGATCAAGGTGCTCGCCGGCAGCGCGAGCCAGGACATCTTCTACGTCTCCGGCTCCAACCTCTCCATCGACCTGGAGTACTTCAAGGCGCTCGGCGTGAACATCGTCGAGCCCTCCGCCAAGGCCCTGAAGGCCAGCGGCGGCTGGTTCGAGAACCTGAGCTGGGAGAACGTCGACAAGTACCCGGCCGACATCATCATCATGGACGACCGCTCCTCGACCATCCAGCCGGCCGACATCACCGAGGCCACCTGGAAGAAGCTGCCCGCCGTCAAGGCCGGCCAGGTCATCGCCCGGACGCCCGAGCCGATCCTGTCGTACGACAAGTGCACCCCGATCCTCGACAAGCTCGCCGAGGCCATCGAGAACGCGAAGAAAGTCGCCTGAGACCTCCTTCGCGACCCCGTCCGCGACCCCCTGACGATGACTCAGGAGCACTCATGACGACGGCCGTAGCCGCCCCGTTCCGTTTCTTCTCCCTCCAGGTCGCAGGGACGAGGCGGCTCGGCCCGTCTCTGCTCCGGGTGACCTTCGCCGGGCCCGACCTGAGCGCGTTCCACTCCGACGGGCGCGACCAGTCCCTGTCCCTGTTCCTCCCGCACCCCGGCCAGAGCGATCCGGCCGTGCCGATCGAACTCGGCGACGGATGGTGGCAGGGCTGGCGTGAACTGCCCGACGACGTACGGGCGGTGATGCGCTCGTACACCCTGCGCGAACTGCGCCGCGATCCCGACGAGATCGACATCGACTTCGCGCTGCACGGCCTGGAGCCGGGTGCGGCCGCCCCGGCGGGGCCCGCCTCGCGCTGGGCGTCGAGCGCGCGGGCCGGTGACCGGGTCGTCCTGCTCGGCCCCGCCGTCGAGGACAACCGGGCCATCCGCTTCCGGCCGCCCGCGGACACCGACCTCGTCGTCCTGTGGGGCGACGAGACGGCCGTCCCCGCAGTCTCCGCCATCCTCGAATCGCTGCCGGCCGGCCTGCGCGTCCGCGCCTGGCTGGAGGTCCGCCACGCCGCCGACATCCAGGATCTGGCGACCTCGGCCGACGCCGAGATCACCTGGCTCGTCCGGGACGAACGCTCCGACGCGAGCTCCCTGGGCTCACCGGGTTCGTCCCTGACGCTCGACGCCCTGCGGGCGGCCCAACTCCCGCCCGCCCAGGCCCCGTACGCCTGGATCGCGGGCGAGTCCGGCCGCGTGAAGGAACTGCGCCGCCATCTGGTGCGCGAGCGCGGCATCGACCGCGGGCGGGTCACCTTCGTGGGCTACTGGCGGCAGGGGCTGAGCGAGGAGCAACTCCGGGAGCGGGGCGAGTAGTTCGCGGGCACCCGCGGCGCCTCCCGGAAGTCCGGAACGGTCCGGCGCCGATCCGGGGCGTGCGCCACGAAAGACCCAGGTGGGGCGGGGTCGCACGATCGACTTAGGTTAGGCTAACCTAAGTTGAACGTCGCGACTTCGCCCCTTCTCCTGTCCCGCTCGGACTCTCCCCCGCACGGAGGACCCCCACATGCGCTCGCACCTGCTCAACGACACCACCGCGGACCGGTACCGCCGCTCCGTGACCGAAGGCGTCGAGCGGGTGGCGGCCAGACTCGCCACCACCGAACGCCCGTTCACGGGTGTCACGGTCGACGACCTCGCTCCCCGCATCGAGCGGATCGACCTCGACAAGCCCCTGCACGACACCACGGCCGTCCTCGACGAGCTCGAAGAGGTCTACCTCCAGGACGCGATCTACTTCCACCACCCCCGCTACCTCGCCCACCTCAACTGCCCGGTCGTCATCCCTGCCGTGCTCGGCGAGGCCGTCCTCTCCGCCGTCAACTCCTCCCTGGACACCTGGGACCAGTCGGCCGGCGGCACCCTCATCGAGCGCAAGCTGATCGACTGGACCAACGAGCGGATCGGCCTCGGCCCGGCCGCCGACGGCGTGTTCACCAGCGGCGGCAGCCAGTCCAACCTCCAGGCCCTGCTGCTGGCCCGCGAGGAGGCCAAGCCCGGCGAGGACGGAGAGGAGGCAGGGAACAGCCTCGGCAGACTGCGTATCTTCGCCTCCGAGGCCAGCCACTTCAGCGTCAAGAAGTCGGCCAGACTCCTCGGACTCGGCGCCGACGCCGTCGTCCCGATCCCCGTCGACCACGACAAGCGCATGCAGACCGTCGCCCTCGCCCGTGAGCTGGAACGCTGCCGGCGGGACGGCCTCGTCCCGATGGCCGTCGTCGCCACCGCGGGCACCACCGACTTCGGCTCCATCGACCCGCTGCCCGAAATCGCCGAGCTGTGCTCCCAGTTCGGCGCCTGGATGCACGTGGACGCGGCCTACGGCTGCGGACTGCTCACCTCGCTGAGCAACCGGGACCGCATCGACGGCATCGAGCGCGCCGACTCCGTCACCGTCGACTACCACAAGTCCTTCTTCCAGCCCGTGAGTTCCTCGGCCGTACTGGTCAGGGACGCCTCGACCCTGCGTCACGCGACCTACCACGCGGAGTACCTCAACCCGCGCCGGATGGTCCAGGAGCGCATCCCCAACCAGGTCGACAAGTCCCTCCAGACCACCCGCCGTTTCGACGCGTTGAAGCTGTGGATGACGCTGCGCGTGATGGGCGCCGACGGCATCGGCGAACTCTTCGACGAGGTCTGCGACCTGGCGGCGGAAGGCTGGAAACTGCTCGCCGCCGACCCGCGCTTCGACGTCGTCGTGCGGCCCTCGCTCTCCACCCTCGTCTTCCGGTACATCCCGGCCGCCGTCACCGACCCGGCCGAGATCGACCGCGCCAACCTCTACGCCCGCAAGGCCCTGTTCGCCTCCGGTGACGCCGTCGTCGCGGGCACCAAGGTCGGCGGACGCCACTACCTGAAGTTCACCCTGCTCAACCCCGAGACCACGACGGACGACATCACCGCCGTCCTCGACCTGATCGCCGGCCACGCCGAGCAGTACCTGGGAGAGTCCCTTGACCGCGCTTGCTGAATCCACGGACACGACCTACGACTTCGTGGGGATCGGGCTCGGGCCCTTCAATCTCGGCCTCGCCTGCCTGACCGAGCCGATCGCAGAACTCAGCGGCGTCTTCCTGGAGTCGAAGCCCCACTTCGAGTGGCACTCCGGCATGTTCCTGGAGGGCGCGCACCTCCAGACCCCGTTCATGTCGGACCTGGTCACCCTCGCCGACCCGACCTCCCCGTACTCCTTCCTCAACTACCTGAAGGAATCGGGCCGTCTCTACTCGTTCTACATCCGCGAGAACTTCTACCCGCTGCGGGTCGAGTACGACGACTACTGCCGCTGGGCCGCGTCGAAGCTGAGCAGCGTCCGCTTCGGGACGACGGTCGCGGAGGTGACGTACGAGGACGAGGTGTACGTCGTACGGACCGAGGCCGGTGAACTGCTGCGCGCCCGGCGCCTGGTCCTCGGAACCGGCACCTCGCCCCACGTCCCGGACGCCTGCGCGGACCTCGGCGGCGACTTCATCCACAACTCCCGTTATATGCGGCACAAGCGGGAGCTACAGGGCAAGGAGTCGATCACCCTGGTCGGCAGCGGCCAGTCCGCCGCCGAGATCTTCCACGACCTGCTGAGCGAGATCGACGTCCACGGCTACCGGCTGAACTGGGTGACCCGCTCGCCGCGCTTCTTCCCCCTCGAATACACCAAGCTCACCCTGGAGATGACCTCCCCGGAGTACATCGACTACTTCCACGCGCTGCCCGAGGCGACCCGCTACCGCCTCCAGTCGGAGCAGAAGGGCCTGTTCAAGGGCATCGACGGCGAGCTGATCAACGAGATCTTCGACCTGCTCTACCAGAAGAACCTCGGCGGCCCGGTCCCCGCGCGGCTCCTCACCAACTCCTCGCTCGAAAGCGCGCGTTACGACGGGGGCACGTACACCCTCGGCCTCCGCCAGCAGGAACAGGGCAAGGACTACGAGCTGAGTTCGGCGGGACTGGTCCTGGCCACGGGCTACCGGTACGCCGAGCCCGCGTTCCTCGCACCGGTCCGCGACCGGCTCCGCTACGACACCCGGGGCAACTTCGACGTGGCCCGCAACTACTCCATCGACACCACGGGAAGCGGGATCTTCCTGCAGAACGCGGGCGTCCACACCCACTCGATCACCTCACCGGACCTCGGCATGGGCCCGTACCGCAACGCGTCCATCATCCGCGAGCTGCTCGGCACCGAGTACTACCCGGTCGAGAAGACCATCGCGTTCCAGGAGTTCTCCATATGACCACCGCCACCGCCATCGGCACCTTCACGGTCCGCCCCCTCGACCCCGTCGAGGACGCCCCGCTGCTGCACGGGTGGGTGACGCATCCCAAGGCGGCCTTCTGGATGATGCAGGGGGCGAGACTGCACGACGTGGAGCGCGAGTACATGGCCATCGCGGCGAGCGAGCACCACGACGCGTTCCTCGGGCTACTGGACGGCGAGCCCGTCTTCCTGATGGAGCGCTACGACCCCAGGTACGTCGAACTCGTCGGCCTGTACGAGCCCGAGCCTGGCGATGTCGGCATGCACTTCCTGGTCGCGCCGAGCGACACGCCCGTGCACGGCTTCACCCGGGCCGTGATCACCGCGGTGATGGAGCACCTGTTCGCCGACCCGGCTACCCGCCGGGTCGTCGTCGAGCCCGACGTGGCCAACACGGCCGTGCACGCCCTCAACGAGGCCGTCGGCTTCGTGCCCGTACGGGAGATCCAGAAGCCGGAGAAGAAGGCGCTGTTGAGCTTCTGCACCCGGGAGCGGTTCGCGAAGGCGGTGGCGGCATGACCCTCGCCGAGAGCGTCGCCCATCTCTCCCCCGAGCGCTGGGCCCTCGCCAACCGTCTCCTCGTCCGCAAGGCACTCGCCGAGTTCGCCCACGAGCGGCTGATCACCCCGCGGAGCATGCCGGACGGCCGGTACGAGGTCCGCTGTGACGACGGCCTGACGAGCTACCGGTTCACCGCCGTGCTGCGTTCCCTCGACCACTGGCAGGTGGCCGCCGAGTCGGTCACCCGGCATCGCGACGGCGCCGAACTCCCGCTGTCCGCACTGGACTTCTTCATCGAACTGAAGGAGTCGCTGGGGCTGAGCGACGAGGTCCTGCCCGTCTACCTGGAGGAGATCTCCTCCACCCTCTCGGGCACCTGCTTCAAACTCACCAAGCCGCGGATCCCGGTCCGCGAGCTGGCCGGCGCCGGCTTCCAGGCCATCGAGACCGGCATGACCGAGGGCCACCCCTGCTTCGTCGCCAACAACGGGCGGCTCGGCTTCGGTGTGCGCGAGTACCTGGCCTACGCCCCCGAGACCGCGAGCCCGGTCCGGCTGGTGTGGCTGGCGGCGCACCGCTCACGGGCCGCCTTCACGGCGGGAGTCGGCATCGAGTACGAGTCCTTCGTGCGCGACGAGTTGGGCGACGAGACGGTCGAGCGGTTCGCCCGGACGCTGACCGGGCAGGGCCTCGACCCCGAGGACTACCTGCTCATACCCGTGCACCCCTGGCAGTGGTGGAACAAGCTGTCCGTGACGTTCGCCGCCGAGGTCGCCCAGCGGCGCCTGGTCTGTCTCGGCGAGGGCGACGACGAGTACCTGGCCCAGCAGTCCATCCGGACGTTCTTCAACACCAGCAGCCCGCACAAGCACTATGTGAAGACGGCGTTGAGCGTCCTCAACATGGGCTTCATGCGCGGTCTGTCCGCCGCCTACATGGAGGCGACCCCGGCGATCAACGACTGGCTGGCCCAGCTCGTCGAGAACGACCCGGTACTGAAGTCCACCGGTCTGTCGGTCATCCGCGAGCGGGCGGCCGTCGGCTACCGGCACCTGGAGTACGAGGCGGCCACCGACCGCTACTCCCCGTACCGCAAGATGCTCGCCGCGCTGTGGCGCGAGAGCCCGGTCGCCTCGCTCCAGGAGGGCGAGAGCCTCGCGACGATGGCGTCCCTCGTCCATGTCGACCACGAGGGCGCCTCGTTCGCGGGCGCGCTGATCGAGCGGTCGGGCCTCGCGCCCGTGGAGTGGCTGCGCCGCTATCTGCGCGCCTACCTCACCCCGCTCCTGCACAGCTTCTACGCGTACGACCTGGTCTACATGCCGCACGGCGAGAACGTCATCCTGGTCCTGGAGGACGGCGCCGTGCGGCGGGCGGTCTACAAGGACATCGCCGAGGAGATCGCGGTCATGGACCCGCAGGCCGTGCTGCCGCCCGCGGTCGAGCGGATCCGGGTCGAAGTCCCCGACGACCAGAAGCTGTTGTCCGTCTTCACGGACGTCTTCGACTGTTTCTTCCGCTTCCTGGCGGCCCAGTTGGCGGAGGAGGGCGTCCTCGCCGAGGAGGACTTCTGGCGGACGGTCGCCGAGTCGGTGCGCGCGTACCAGGAGGCGACGCCCGAACTCGACGACAAGTTCCGGCAGTACGACCTGTTCGCGCCCGAGTTCGCGCTGTCCTGCCTCAACCGGCTCCAGCTGCGCGACAACCGGCAGATGGTCGACCTGACGGACCCCTCGGGCGCGCTGCAACTGGTCGGCACCCTGAAGAACCCGATCGCCGGGTTCTGAGCACCGGGCTCCGCGAGGAGCCCCACGGACGGGCGGGCGCCCCGGAGACGGTCCTCCGGGGCGCCCGTCGGCATGCCCGTCAGCGGGTCGCCCAGGGGACCTGCGGCGAGCGGTAGTAGCCGATACCCAGGGCGTCCCAGCGCGGCCCCTGGGCGGCGAGCCGCACCTTGTAGGTGTCCCAGTCGTGCGTCGACGCGGGCGACCAGCCGAGCTCGGCGGCTCCGGGCAGCCTCGGGAAGGCCATGACGTCGATGTCGGCGGAGGTCACGATCGTCTCGGTCCACAGCGGCGCCTCGACGCCCTTGACGGCCGACGCGGGCACGCCGGGAAGGTAGGCGCCGGGGTCCCAGTCGTACGCCCGCCGCACCTCCACCAGTCCGGCCCAGTCCTGGCCGAGCGGGGTGTCGGCGGTGTACTTCATGTCGAGGTAGAGCCGGTCCGCGGGCGACAGCACGAGCCCGGTCCCGTTCCGAGCGGCGTGGGCGACCTGCGCCTTCTCCTCTGCGCTGGTGTCGTCGAGCCCCCAGTACTGGGCGATGGCTCCCTTCGCCGGGGTGGCCCCGGTGAGCTGGTGCCAGCCCATCACCTTCTTGCCGTACTTGGCGACGAGAGGCTGCACCTTGTCCATGAAGGTCACGTAGTCGGCGTGGCTGGTGGAGTGCGCCTCGTCGCCGCCGATGTGGAGGTACTTCCCCGGGGTGATCGCGGCCAGCTCGCGGATCACGTCGTCCACGAAGCCGTACGTCAGCGGCTTGTTCACGCACAGCGAGCTGAAGCCGACGTCGGTGCCGGTGTAGAGCGGCGGCGCGACGCCGTCGCAGTTCAGTTCGGCGTACGAGGCGAGGGCGGCGTTGGTGTGCCCGGGCATGTCGATCTCCGGGACGACCTCCAGATAGCGCGAGGCGGCGTACCGGACGATCTCGCGGTAGTCGGCCTCGGTGTAGGAGCCGCCCTGTCCGCCGCCGACCTGGGTGGAGCCGCCGTGGGCCGCGAGCCGGGGCCAGGAGTCGACGGCGATGCGCCAGCCCTGGTCGTCGCTCAGGTGCAGATGCAGCTTGTTGACCTTGTAGAGGGCCAGTTCGTCGATGTAGCGCTTGACCTGGGCGACGGTGAAGAAGTGCCGGGAGACGTCGAGCATCGCGCCGCGGTAGGCGTAGCGCGGGGTGTCCTTGATGGTGCCGCCGGCGATCAGCCAGGGTCCGCGCTGGACGGAGTCCTTCTCGATCGCGGCGGGCAGCAGTTGGCGCAGGGTCTGGACGCCGTGGAAGAGGCCCGCCGGCCGTCCGGCGGTGATGGTGACGCCCGAGCCGCCGCTGTCGAGGCGGTAGCCCTCGTCGCCCAGCCCCTTGCCGCCGAGCCGGAGCCGGATCGCTCCCGCGCCGTGCGAGGTGACCGGCAGCCGGTAGCCGGTGGAGGGCCGCAGGATGTCCGCGAGGTACTCGCCGACCGTGCGGGCCTCGCGCGAGTCGTCGACACGGATGCGGGTGTCACCGGTGACGCGGTACGGGGATCCGCCCGGGTGGACGGAGGCGGGGGCCGGGACGACGCGGCCCAGCGGAACGGCGGCCCGGTTGTGCGGTGCCGCGCCGACGAGGGAGATACCGGCCGCCGCCACGAGCAGTAGCGTACCGAGAAGGCGGGGCGTTCTGTGGTGCTGTCTCACATGCGCTCCCTTCGGTCCGGCGAAGGTCTTCGACCGTCAGTGGCCGCGCCCTTCGCCGTGCCCTTCGAATGGGTCGAGAACCAATTGGTCGAGACCACTCTCCCGCAGAGGCGGTGGAACAATCCCCGTCATGGCGGAAATCATCCAGCGGGACGGCACGTGGATCTTCGACGGCGACGCTCTGCGGCTGACCCCCGGACGGGACAAGAACGTCGGCCTGCTGCGCCGGGCGCTCGGTGAACTCACCGTGCCGCTCGGCGCGTTGGCGGGTGTCTCGCTGGAGCAGGGCAGGAAGGCCGGGCGGCTCAGGCTCCGGCTGCGCGACGGCGCGGACCCGCTGCTCCAGGCGACGGGCGGCAAGCTCGCGGAGCCGAACGACCCGTATCAGCTCACGGTGGAGGCCGACCGTCTCGGCGTCGCCGAGTACTTCGTGGACGAGGTCAGGGGCGCGCTGCTCCTCGACCAGGTGCCGTCCGACCCGGTCGACGGCTATCTGCTGCCCGGCCCGGCGGTGCCGCTGTCCGCCTCCGCCGGTGACGGCACGGCGAGCTTCGACGGCGAACGCGTACGCCTGGAGTGGAACTGGAAGACGGAGGACGCGAAGTCCGCGTCGGGCGCCCGGACCCTCGCCCTCGGCGACATCACGGCCGTCGAGTGGCGCCCGGCGGCGGGGCTGGAGAACGGCTGTCTGCGCTTCACCGTGCGCGGCGCCGACACCAAGGCGCCGCCGAAGTACGACCCCAACTCCGTTGAGCTGTGGGGCTTCAAGAAGGACCCGCTGATGGCGCTGGTCGCGGCGGCCGTGCAGGCGCGGCTGCCGCACCCTGCGGCGGCGGCGCAGGACCGGCCGGCCGGGACGCCGGCGGCGGCCCCCGACCCCGATCCCGGACCCGAGGCCGACCACGACGCCCTCCTGCGCAGACTGCGCGAACTCGGCGACCTGCACCGGGAGGGCGTCCTGACGGACGAGGAGTTCACCCTGGCCAAGCAGGCGGTCCTCAAACGCCTGTAGGAACGGGCGGACGAGGACCGACCGCCGCTCGCGGGAGCGGGCCACCGGCCAGGGAGGCGGTACGCCCCGCCTTCCGGGCGTACCTGGGTACCTGTGTGCCTGGGGTACCTACGTGCCTGTGTATCTACGTGCCTGTGTATCTACGTACCTGTGTGCTCGGTACCTGTGTGCCCGGTACCTACTTGGCCCGGCGTGCGACCGTGAAGTGGTCGACCTCCGCACCGGTCTCGGCGATGCCGCGGACCGTCAGGGTCGCCAGGCGGCCCTTCGGGGCCGGCTTCACGTCGACGCGCAGGAACGAGTAGTTGAGGTAGCGCACGCGCGACCAGGCGACCGTCTCGGCCTGCTTGCCGTCCTTGAGGTTGATGAAGGAGGCGACGGACTCGACCTCGTTCTCCTTGCCCTCGTAGGACTCGGGGGCGGTGAAGGCGTACAGGCTGCGGCCGGCCGCGCCCGCCGTCACGTACACGACACCGTCGGTCTCCGTGTACGCCGTGCCGCCGATCGGCAGCTTCTTGGTGACCGCGTTCGCCTTGATCACGTCGGTGCGCTCGTACTGGTGGTTGTGGCCGTTGATCACCAGGTCGACGGTGTACTTGTCGAACAGCGGCACCCACTCCTGTCGCACGCCCCCCTCCGAGGCGTGCGCCGTGGAGGTGCAGTACGCGCAGTGGTGGAAGAAGATCACGATGAAGTCGATGTCCCGCGAGGCGCGGTACTTCTTGAGCTGGGTCTCCAGCCACTTGGTCTGGGTTCCGCCGGAGATGCCGAGGTTGGCCGGGATCTCGAAGGAGATGTCGTTGGCGTCCAGCGAGATGATCGCCGTGTTGCCGTGGACGAAGGAGTAGACGCCGGGCAGGTTGGCCTTGTCGGGGCCGTTGTCCGGCAGCGTCCAGCGGGCCTCCTCGCCGCCGTAGCCGTTGGGCGAGTACCAGGCCTCCATGTCGTGGTTGCCGTACGCAGGCATCCACGGCACCTGCTTGGCGACCGTCTCGGTCTGGGCGAGGAACTGGTCCCAGACGCGCGAGTCGAAGCCGGTGTCCTCCTTCTTGCCCGCGCCGGACGGGTCCGCGTACGCGATGTCGCCGGCGTGCAGGTGGAAGGCCGGGTTCTGGGCGAGCAGCAGGGCGTCGTTGGCGAGGCCGTGGTAGCCGACGCCCTCGTCGCCGAAGGCGGTGAAGGTGAAGGGCTCGGCGTGCGAGGGCGCGGTGGTGAAGGTGCCGAGCGTGCCGAGGAGGTGGGGCTCGGCCGGGTCGAAGCCCGCGTGGCCGACGCCGTAGTAGTAGGTCTTGCCGGGGCGCAGGTGGGTGAGCTTGGCGTGCAGGTAGTACTGGGTGTGGTCGCCGCTCGCGCCCACGCCGGCCGGGGTGTAGAGGGTACGCACCTCGGCCTCGATCTTGCGCGAGAGGTCACAGGGGTGGGCGCCGATGCGGATGTAGGGCCTGCTGACCGCGGCCGGCACCTGCCAGGAGACGGTCATCTCGGTGCGGGGGTCGTTGCCGAAGGCGAGGTGGCGGCCGAAGGGGGCGACGAGCGCGCCGTCCACCTTCTCCGTCGAGGTCGGGGCGGCGGTCCGCCGCGTCGGGACGGCGGCCTGTGCGACGCCGGGCACGAAGGCACCGCCGGCGACGGCGCCGATGGTCACGGCGCCGCCTCTGATCATGTTGCGCCGCGAGAACTTGGCGCGAAGGTACTCGTACTGCTCGGCCATGGTCATCTTCTCGGCGAGTTGCTCGGGTACGCCCATGCGTGGAGTGTCCATGGCACCAGAAGTTGCTCCTGGCAATCGACGCGGCGCAAGACGCCGGATGGACAGCCTGTAAACAGCACACCATAAGAGATCCAACACCCCCTTGCCCGATATCGGGCAGGATTCTTGCGAAACGTCTTCCGGTACCCCAGGATCAACGGGTGCACGACGAACTCGTTGATCATTTGACGCGGTCGACCCCCCTGAACCGGGGCGAGGCGCTGCGAGTGATCCAGGACGTGCTCGCCTACTTCGACGAGACGACCCAGGAGTTCGTCCGTCGCCGCCACCGCGAACTCCAGGCCCAGGGCCTGGTGAACGCGTCGATCTTCGAGCGGATCGAAGCGGACCTGAAATATCGGGCGGTCGCGCCGCAGGAGCTCACGCTCAGGCAGTTGCGCCGCATCGTTTACGGCTGAGGGACTCTACGTATATGTGCGGAATCGTCGGATACATCGGCAGGCGTGACGTGACCCCGCTGCTCCTCGAAGGCCTTCAGCGCCTGGAGTACCGCGGCTACGACTCGGCGGGCATAGTCGTGACCTCCCCGAAGTCGGCCGGCCTGAAGATGGTCAAGGCCAAGGGCCGGGTCCGCGATCTGGAGGCCAAGGTCCCCAAGCGCTTCGCCGGCACCACGGGTATCGCCCACACCCGCTGGGCCACGCACGGCGCCCCCTCCGACGAGAACGCGCATCCCCACATGTCCGCCGACAACAAGGTCGCGGTCGTCCACAACGGCATCATCGACAACGCCTCCGACCTGCGCAAGAAGCTCGAGGCCGACGGCGTCGAGTTCCTCTCCGAGACCGACACCGAGGTCCTCACCCACCTGGTCGCCCGCTCCCAGCAGGAGAAGCTGGAGGACAAGGTCCGCGAGGCGGTGCGCGTCATAGAGGGCACCTACGGCATCGCGGTGATGCACGCCGACTTCCCCGACCGCATCGTGGTGGCGCGAAACGGCTCCCCCGTCGTGCTCGGCATCGGCGAGAAGGAGATGTTCGTCGCCTCGGACATCGCCGCCCTGGTCACCCACACCCGCCAGATAGTCACGCTGGACGACGGCGAGATGGCCACGCTCAAGGCCGACGACTTCCGGACGTACACCACCGAGGGCACCCGTACGACGTCCGAGCCCACCACCGTGGAGTGGGAGGCCGCGTCGTACGACATGGGCGGCCACGACACGTACATGCACAAGGAGATCCACGAGCAGGTCGAGGCCGTGGACCGCGTGCTGCGCGGCCGTATCGACGACCGGTTCTCCACCGTCCACCTCGGCGGCCTGAACCTGGACGCCCGTGAGGCGCGCGCGGTGCGCCGCGTGAAGATCCTCGGCTGCGGCACCTCGTACCACGCGGGCATGATCGGCGCCCAGATGATCGAGGAGCTGGCCCGTATCCCCGCGGACGCCGAGCCGGCCTCCGAGTTCCGCTACCGCAACGCGGTCGTCGACCCCGACACCCTGTACATCGCGGTCTCCCAGTCCGGTGAGACCTACGACGTGCTGGCCGCCGTCCAGGAGCTGAAGCGCAAGGGCGCCCGGGTGCTCGGCGTGGTCAACGTGGTCGGTTCGGCGATCGCCCGCGAGGCGGACGGCGGCATGTACGTGCACGCGGGCCCCGAGGTCTGCGTCGTCTCGACGAAGTGCTTCACCAACACCACCGTCGCCTTCGCGCTGCTCGCCCTGCACCTCGGCCGCACGCGTGACCTCTCGGTCCGTGACGGCAAGCGGATCATCGAGGGCCTGCGCAGGCTGCCCGCGCAGATCGCCGAGATCCTGGAGCAGGAGGAGGAGATCAAGAAGCTGGCCGAGCAGTACGCCGAGGCCCGCTCGATGCTCTTCATCGGCCGCGTCCGGGGCTACCCGGTGGCTCGCGAGGCCTCGCTGAAGCTCAAGGAGGTCTCGTACATCCACGCCGAGGCGTACCCGGCCTCCGAGCTCAAGCACGGCCCGCTGGCGCTCATCGAGCCGGCGCTGCCCACCGTCGCGATCGTCCCGGACGACGACCTGCTGGAGAAGAACCGCGCCGCCCTGGAGGAGATCAAGGCCCGCAGCGGCCAGATCCTCGCCGTCGCGCACCGCCACCAGGAGAAGGCCGACCAGACGATCCTCGTCCCGAAGAACGAGGACGAGCTGGACCCGATCCTGATGGGCATCCCGCTCCAGCTCCTCGCCTACCACACGGCGCTGGCGCTCGGCCGGGACATCGACAAGCCGCGCAACCTCGCCAAGTCGGTCACCGTCGAGTAGTCGGCCACCCGGCGGTCCGGACCGAACGGACCGGTACCGAACGATCCACCTCCGAATGATCCGCCGCCGCGCAAGTCCCCTGCCGGCGGCCGGACATGAGCGATCCCCGTGCGCACCACCCGCGCACGGGGATCGCTCTTCAAGGGCCGGAGCCGCCCAATACCCCGGCCCGCGCCGAGGTCAGCCGGTGGCCGTCACTCCCCGGCCGGCGGCGCGTCGCGGAAGTGCCGTGGGCCAGTGGGCGAGCGCCGCGGTCGCCGCGTACCAGGCGACCGCGCCGGCCGCGACGGCGAACCAGCCGCCGGCCTTGGCCAGTTCGGAGCTGTCGGCGAAGCGGCCGATGGCGAGAAGCAGCAGGGAGACGAAGAACAGTCCGTAGGCGCCCTGGCCGAGCACGTCCCCGCCCGCGAGGGCGAGCGACAGCACGACGAGCGCGAAGAGCAGCAGGAAGAGTCCCGCCGCGTTGTCGGAGACCTGGGCACCGGCCGAGACGGCCCAGGTGAACCAGAGGGCTCCGAGTCCCGTGAAGGCCGTACCGGTGGCCGTGTCACGGTCGCGGAAGGCGAGCAGGCCGGCGACGAAGAGCGCGACGCCGCCTACGTAGTGGGCCAGTGACACGGCGTCAGCCGCCGTCACTCCGTCGATCAAGTCGGTGTACCCGAGGCCGAAGGCCAGCAGGGTGACGCCGAGCGCGAGTCTTCCTATGATCGTGGTGGTGCTTCCCGCAGAGACTTCGTTGTCCACGGCGGGCTCCCTTCATGCCTGTGCAGTCGTGCTGCGCCGTACCGGTCGCCGCGTAGGACCGGCGTCCCGTATATGCCCTTCACAAAGGCACAAACACCTCTACGCACCAGTAGGTTGACGCGCCGCACGCAGAACGCCCCGCGCCCCAGGGGCCATTCCACCTGGGATGACGGTGCGTTACGGAATGACGATGACGGGCCGCTTGGCGCGCTTGGCGAGCCGTCCGGCGACCGAGCCGAAGATGCGCCCGACGATGCCGTGCGTGGAGCCGACCACTATCGCGTCCGCCTCGTACTCCCGGCCCACCTCTTCGAGTTCGTGGCAGATGTCACCGCCGCGCTCGACCAGGATCCAGGGCACCTCGGAGAGGTATTCGGCGCAGGCGAGCTCCAGCCCCAGCACCTCGGTGCGGTGGTCGGGAACGTCGACGAAGACCGGTGGCTCGCAGCCCGCCCACACCGTGGTGGGCAGCCGGTTGGCCACATGGACGATGATCAGGCCGGAGCCCGAGCGGTGCGCCATCCCGATCGCGTAGGCGAGGGCGCGCTCGCTGGACGTCGAGCCGTCGAAACCGACGACGACGCCGTGCTTGAAGGCTGGATCGCAGGAGTGGCGGAGTTCTTCCGCCGCCAGGGGCTCGGCCGCCGTGGGATCGGCGAGCGGGCGCTTGCGGTCCGCGGGATCGAAGAATTCGTGACCGGCCATGGGTGTCTCGGCGTTTGGATCCTCGTGGTGGGGACGACAACGAACGGCAGAGCTGTGTCTGGGAAACATCTTCCCAACCCCATACCCCCAAGGGTACGGCGGCACGCCTCCTCTGCCCAGATCCCGCGCGCCTTACGCGGTTCCAGGGAGCATGCATGAGAGGACGCCCGTAACGCAATGGTTGCTGCCCCGTACAGGCGGTTTGCGCAAGGTACCCCGGGAATTTGCTCAGGCTCCCCGGGAACGCGGACTCCCGTCACCGTACGGAGCCGGTCGGCCCCCTTCCGTCCACACACGCCACCGGCCGGGCAGTGACCGGCCGGTCGAACGCGCGTTGAACCGGTCGCAGCCGCCGCCATGGGAAACAGACGCCATGGAGAACACGGAGAACACCGGAGTACTAGGGAGCAGCACGTGCCCGGACCCGACACCGCCCCCCATTCCTCCGCCCCCTCCACCCCGTCCACTCCCTCCAGTCCCTCCCCGTCGCACGCGGCACCCCCGTCAGGATCGCGATCGGGAACACATTCCGGATCGCACTGCGGAACGCGCCCCTCGGCGCCGCCCGTGACCGACACCGTGAGCGATGTGATCCGGTGGGCTGCCTTCAGCTGCGTCCTGGTCCCGGTGGTTCTCCTCTGGTACGGCACCTCGCTCGCCGGCGCGGCGGGCACGGCCCTCGGTCTCGCGGCCGTGACCGGGGCCTGTCTGGTCCTGCTCCGCCAGTCCGAGCGCGGGGCGGCGGTCCTGGCCGAGGAGCGACGGGGCGCGTCCCGCTCGCGCGCCCGCCGGCACACCCCGCGGCAGCGCGGGCGGCACGGGAGGAGTGGTCCGGGGAGCGCGGGCGGCGCGGGGCGCGCGGGGCGCGCGAGCGGAGCGTGCCCGGTGGCCGATCCACGGGGCGGAAGCGGCACGGGAGTTCACCGAGGCGCTCGTCACAGTGGGGGAAACAAGCCGGTCGACTGACCGGTTTGCGCGTACACCTACGCTTCTTTTCAGCCAACTTCTGGCTGTGGCCCATCCCTTGCTCGAACGACCCCCCAACCCCCGTTCGACCTGCGCCTAAAGGGGTACGGAGGGCGCGCGCACCCTACGTGGATTGGCCACTGCCACGAGGCGCACTTCCCTGCGGCGCCCACGAGTGCAACGCTTCGTGATCGAATGCTTCACGCCAAGTTGCCATGTCGACATTCTGCGGAGTACCGAACTGGTCACCTTGGCGCCAGCGAACACAGTAGATTCGATCTTGTCTTACGGCGGGGGACTCGTGCAGGACCGAGGGGAAACGTGCAGGAGCGACACAACCGAGGAGCCGCGACCACCGAGGGGGGCTTAGCAGGATGAGCCACGACTCCACTGCCGCGCCGGAAGCCGCGGCCCGGAAGCTGTCCGGGCGACGCCGCAAGGAGATCGTCGCGGTGCTGCTGTTCAGCGGCGGCCCCATTTTCGAGAGTTCCATACCGTTGTCGGTGTTCGGGATTGACCGCCAGGACGCCGGCGTGCCGCGCTACCGCCTTTTGGTGTGTGCCGGCGAGGAAGGCCCGCTGCGGACCACAGGGGGCCTGGAACTCACCGCACCACATGGCCTGGAAGCGATCTCCAGGGCCGGCACGGTCGTCGTGCCCGCCTGGCGGTCGATCACCTCGCCACCACCTGAGGAGGCGCTCGACGCACTGCGCCGCGCTCATGAGGAAGGCGCCCGCATAGTCGGGCTGTGCACCGGCGCCTTCGTGCTCGCGGCGGCCGGTTTACTGGACGGCCGTCCGGCGACCACCCACTGGATGTACGCACCGACCCTGGCCAAGCGCTATCCGTCGGTGCACGTCGACCCCCGCGAGCTCTTCGTGGACGACGGCGACGTGCTGACATCGGCGGGTACGGCGGCCGGAATCGATCTCTGCCTGCACATCGTGCGGACGGACCACGGCAACGAGGCGGCCGGCGCGCTCGCCCGGCGCCTGGTGGTCCCACCACGGCGCAGCGGCGGCCAGGAGCGCTACCTCGACCGGTCACTGCCGGAGGAGATCGGTGCCGACCCCCTCGCGGAGGTCGTCGCCTGGGCGCTGGAGCATCTCCATGAGCAGTTCGACGTCGAGACGCTGGCGGCTCGCGCCTACATGAGCCGCCGGACCTTCGACCGCCGGTTCCGCTCGCTCACCGGAAGCGCTCCCCTGCAGTGGCTGATCACTCAGCGCGTCCTGCAGGCACAGCGCCTCCTGGAGACGTCCGACTACTCGGTCGACGAGGTCGCGGGCCGCTGCGGCTTCCGTTCACCGGTCGCGCTGCGGGGTCACTTCCGGCGGCAGCTGGGTTCGTCCCCGGCCGCGTACCGGGCGGCGTACCGCGCTCGCAGGCCGCAGGCCGACCGGTCCACGGATCCGGACGGCCCGACGGGTCCGGTCGGACCGCCGTCGTCGCTGCACCAGGAGCACTCGGGCCCGGTCCCGATGCAGACCCGCCGCACGGCGGCGGCCGGCGCCATGGGCGCTGCCGCGTCGCTCTCCGCGGAGGCGATGCGGGAGCGGGCGGAGCTGTACGCCGCGGGCAGGCCGAGCCTGCCCGGACAGCGCAGCGCGCCGTAGTACGGCGACGGGAAGACGCGCGGGGCCCGCACCTTCGGGTGCGGGCCCCTTCGCACGTGGGCCCGGCCCCGGAACGATCCGCCGCCCCGGCGGGCGTACGGGCGGGTCCACCGGACGAGGGCGGGCCGTAGGGTGAGACACATGAACGATCGCATGGTGTGGATCGACTGCGAGATGACCGGACTCTCGCTGTCGGATGACGCGCTCATCGAAGTGGCCGCGCTGGTCACCGACTCTGAGCTGAACGTGCTCGGCGACGGTGTGGACATCGTGATCCGCCCGCCGGACGCGGCCCTGGAGACGATGCCGGACGTGGTGCGCCAGATGCACACGGCCTCCGGCCTGCTGGAGGAGCTCGCCGGGGGCACGACCCTGGCGGACGCCGAGGCGCAGGTCCTGGCGTACGTACGTGAGCACGTCAAGGAGCCGGGCAAGGCCCCGCTCTGCGGGAACTCCGTCGGCACGGACCGCGGCTTCCTGCTGCGCGACATGGCGACGCTGGAGGGCTATCTCCACTACCGGATCGTGGACGTGTCCTCCGTCAAGGAGCTGGCCCGCCGCTGGTATCCCCGGGCGTATTTCAACAGCCCGGAGAAGAACGGCAATCACCGCGCCCTGGCCGACATCCGCGAGTCCATCGCCGAGCTCCGCTACTACCGCGAGGCGGTCTTCGTCCCGCAGCCCGGCCCCGACTCGGACACCGCCCGCACCATCGCGGCCAAGCACGTCCTGCCCGCCGAATAGGCCTTTGACGGGGCCCTGATGGGCCCCGGAAAAAGCCGTGCGCGAGCACCCCTTCGGACCCTGTACACTTTTTCTCGGCCGGTCGGAGAAGCACGAAGACCGGACATGGTGGGTGTAGCTCAGTTGGTAGAGCACCTGGTTGTGGTCCAGGTGGCCGCGGGTTCAAGTCCCGTCACTCACCCTGAGCAATCAGCCGGTGACCTGTTGAACAGGTCACCGGCTGATTGCGTTCCCGGGCACGCCGGCAGCCGCTCCGCCGTACGCCGCCGGTCCGCCGGGACTCCGCGGAAGCCGGCGCCGGCCCCGGGCCCGTACGCTCCCCTCGTGCGTCCTCCCGAAGAACCCCCCACCCCCGAAGCCGTCCGCCGGGACCACCCCGCCGAGCCCGTCACCGGCGCGGTCACCGAGCCGACGGCCCGCGCCGCCCGGCTCGATCTCCTCCCGTTGCGTGTCGAGCACGCCGAGGAGATGGCCGAGGTCCTGTCGGATCCGGCGCTGCACGATTTCATCGGCGGGGCGCCGGACACTCCGGGGGCGCTGCGGGCACGGTACGCGCGCCTCGTCGCCGGCTCACCCGATCCCGCCGTGACCTGGTGCAACTGGGTGCTGCGGGAGCGTACGCGGGGATGCCTGGTGGGGACGGTCCAGGCGACCGTGTCGGGAGAGGTCGCGGAGGTCGCCTGGGTGGTGGGCACGCCCTGGCAGGGGCGGGGATACGCGGTGGAGGCGGCGCGGTCGCTGGTCCGGCATGTGGTCAGCGCGTTCCCCGTGCGCACGGTCGTGGCCCATGTGCACCCCTCTCACCACGTGTCCGCCGCCGTCGCCGCGGCGGCGGGACTCACCGCGACGGCTGTCCTCCAGGACGGCGAGGTCCGCTGGGAGCTGACGGTACGACGGTGACCTCACCGCTCCCGGGACGCCCCGGCCGCGTGCCACGCGGCCGCGAAGCGGTGCACGTCGGCGTAGCGGTCGTCCGGGTCGGGGAAGGTGGCGCGTTCGACGACGGCCAGTTGCCGCGCGGTGCCGCGCCAGGCGCGTTCGTCGTCACCCGCGTCGAGCAGGAGCCGGGCGGCGCGGCCGAGGGTGAACACGGTCGTACGGGTGTCGATGACGGCGCCGCGGACGAACTCCTCGGGGGCCATGAACCGTCGTGATCCCGGCAGCCGTTCGTCGTCGAGGACGAAGGGGCCCGGCCGGTACTCGTCGAGGTCGATCAGGTGGACGGCGCCGGCGCTGAAGTCGTAGAGCAGCGCGCCGTCGTAGAGGTCGACGGCGACCTGGCCGGCGGCCTCCACGGTGAGGTGCGCGTCGAGGACCCGGTCGAAGGCGCGCAGCACCTCGGCGGCGGGAAGCGACCGGAAGCGGGTCATCGGGCTGCCCGGACTCTTACGGTCATGGGGCCCGTTCGCGGTGGGGTGGTGGAGCACCTCGCCGGAGCGCCAGGGCATGACCACCGCCCAGTCGTCCCGCACGGCGATCCGGTGGACCTGCGGGACGATCGCCGTGTGCCGGACGGCCCGGTGAAATGCCCATCCTCGTTCGAGTGAGCAGCGACCGCGTTCGTTGACGGCCTCCTTGACGAACCACCGGGCGCCGTCGAGCAGCCGCACTCCGTACGACACACACCCCGAGTCCTGCTCCTCGAACACCCTGAACACCTCGCCCACCCGGCCCAGATAGGACTCCACGGCGGGCACTTCATCGATTCCCAGCAAGGGATGCAGGACCATGGACGCCAGCCTGCCCTACCCGGCCGCCCACGAAGGACAGAAGCGCAGGCCGCACGCCCCGAATGAATCCGGGCGCCCTAGGACGAAGCCCGCACCACCAGTTCCGCCGGCAGCACGAGCTGCCGCTTCTCAAGACCCCGGGAGACCGCGGGGCGGCGGTCCGCGATCTCGCCGAGGAGGAGGTCGATCATGGCGCGGCCCATCTCCACGATGGGCTGGCGGACGCTGGTGAGGGGCGGATCCATGTGACGGGCGATGGCGGAGTCGTCGTAGCCGATCAGCGCCACGTCGTCGGGGATGCGGCGCCCGCTCTCGCGCAGCACCTGGCGGGCGCCCGCCGCCATGACGTCGGAGCCGGCGAAGACGGCGTCGAGGTCGGGGCAGCGCTCCAGCAGCAGGGACATGGCGCGCCGGCCGCCCTCCTCGGTGAAGTCGCCGGGGACGATCAGGCCTTCGTCCACCGGGTGGCCCGCGTCGAGCAGTCCCTGGCGGTAGCCGTCGACGCGTCGCTGGGCGCCGTAGACGTCCATGCGGCCGGCCAGGTGCGCGATTCTGCGGCGGCCCCGGGAGATCAGATGCTCCACGGCCGCGCGCCCGCCGCCGTAGTTGTCGGAGTCCACCGACGGAAGCGTCTCCTCGGCCGAGCGCCGGCCGCTGATCACCGCCGGGATCTCCAGTTGGGAGAGCAGGTCGGGGAGCGGGTCGTCGGCGTGCACCGAGACCAGCAGGACGCCGTCCACCCGGTGCGCCGCGAGGTACTGGGCCAGCCGCTGCCGCTCCCGGTCGCTGCCCGCGAATATCAACAGCAACTGCATCTCGGTCTCGGAGAGTTCGGCACCGACACCGCGCAGCATGTCCGAGAAGTACGGTTCCGCGAAGAAACGGGTCTCCGGTTCGGGGACGACCAGGGCGATCGCGTCCGTGCGGTTGGCCGCGAGGGCGCGGGCCGCCGTGTTCGGGACGTACCCGAGCTCCGCGACCGCCGCCTCGACCGCGGCGCGGGTCGCGTCGCTGACCCGCGGGGAGCCGTTGATCACCCGGGAGACCGTGCCGCGGCCCACTCCCGCGCGCGCGGCCACCTCTTCGAGGGTCGGCCGCCCACCGCTGCGGCCCCGCGCTCCGTGGACTGCCATGGGCTCCGCCTCCCGTCGACACCAAGTTGGCCTGGAATCTAACAGCCCCGTCCGGGGAAGCGAGCGCCGCTGGGCCGCCGCCCCGGGGAGCCCCCGCCCCGTCGGGCGCTCGCCTTCGAACGCCCGACGGGTATAAGACTCTTCTGGCCATGTGGCGGAATGACATCTTCAGCTAACAGGCCGATAACTGAACGCATCTCTCCGCTCCCCCACCCTTGACACCCTCGCCGGAACCGACGACTCTTCAACACATCACTGGTGGGAGCGCTCCCACAGTACCTGACACATACACAACCCGCACGTTCCCCGCCCGAGCCGCAGCGAGTAACAACGGGCGCCACCAATGCAGTTGGCCGGGGGGTCGGCACGTCAGGCAACAGGAGGACGCAATGCGTACGAGTACCCGCCGGTCCCGCAGGCTGGCGGCCATAGCGGCCGTCGCAGCGATGACCGCAGGGCTGCTGGCCGGCTGCTCCAAGGACTCGAACGACGGTTCGTCGAACTCGGACGGAGGAGGCGGCAAGGGCAAGACCACGCTGACCATCGGGACGTTCGGCGTGTTCGGCTACAAGCAGGCCGGTCTCTACGACGAGTACATGAAGCTGCACCCGAACATCTCGATCAAGGAGAACGTCACCACTCGTACCGACGTCTACTGGCCCAAGACACTCACCCGTCTCCAGGCCGGTTCCGGCACCGACGACGTCCAGGCGATCGAGGTCGGCAACATCACCGAGGCCGTCCAGACCCAGGCCGACAAGTTCGTCGACCTCGGCAAGGACGTCGACAAGTCGCAGTGGCTGGACTGGAAGACCGCCCAGGCCACCACCAAGGACGGCAAGACGATCGGGCTCGGCACCGACATCGGTCCGATGGCGATCTGCTACCGCAAGGACCTCTTCGCGAAGGCCGGTCTGGAGACGGACCGCACCAAGCTCGCCGCGCAGTGGAAGGGCGACTGGTCCAAGTACGTCGCCGTCGGCAAGGACTACATGAAGAAGGCGCCCAGCGGCACCAAGTTCGTGGACTCCGCCTCCTCGGTCTACAACGCGGCCCTCGGTGGCGAGAGCCAGCGGTACTACGACAAGGACGGCAACGTCATCTGGGACAAGTCCACGGGTGTCAAGAAGTCCTGGAACACCGCCATGGAGGTGGCGACCAGCAACATGTCGGCGAAGCTGAAGCAGTTCGACCCGACGTGGGACCAGGGCTTCGCCAAGGCCTCGTTCGCGACCGTGGCCTGTCCCGCGTGGATGGTCGGCTACATCGAGCAGAAGTCCGGCGCCTCGGGCAAGGGCAAGTGGGACGTGGCGGCGGCGCCGACCGCGGCAAACTGGGGCGGTTCGTTCCTCGGCGTGCCGGTGGCGGGCAAGCACCAGAAGGAGGCCGTCGCGCTGGCCAAGTGGCTGACCGCGCCGGAGCAGCAGGCGACGGTCTTCGCCAAGCAGGCCAGCTTCCCCTCGACCCCGGGGGCGTACGCGAACCTGAAGCCGGCCGCCGACACCACGGCGTACTTCTCCGACGCCCCGATCACGCAGATCTTCGGCGACTCGGCGAAGACCATCCCGGTCCAGTACTTCGGCACCAAGGACCAGCCGATCGGTACCGCGATCACCGACGTGGGCATCCTCCAGGTCGAGCAGAAGGGCAAGACTCCCGACCAGGGCTGGAACGCGGCAAAGGCTGAGATCAAGGACGTGCTCGGCCAGTGACCAGCTCCAAGCAGGCTCTCGCGCACCCCGCGACGAGCGCCGACGCCGCGCCCGGCTCCCAGCCGGGCGCGGCCCGGGGCGCTCAGGGTCGCGGTACGCCGCCGCCCGGCCCGGATTCCTGGCGCAGTCGGCTGTACCGCTGGGACATGAAGGCGTCGCCGTACGCGTTCATCACCCCGTTCTTCGTCATCTTCGGTGCCTTCGGGCTCGTACCGCTGCTCTACACGGCCTGGTACTCGCTGCACAACGTGCAGCTGTCGGGTCTGGACCACCAGACCTGGGCCGGCCTGGACAACTACAAGAACCTGCTGTCCTCGGAGTTCTTCTGGAACGCCCTGGAGAACACCTTCACCATCGGCGTGATCTCCACGGTGCCGCAGTTGCTCATCGCGCTCGGGATCGCCCACCTGCTCAACTACCGGCTGCGCGGCTCGACCGTGTGGCGGGTCGTGATGCTCACCCCGTACGCCACCTCGGTGGCGGCGGCGACGCTGGTCTTCACGCTGCTGTACGCGTGGGACGGCGGCATGATCAACTGGCTGCTGCACTTCGTCGGGGTCCACCCGATCAACTGGCGCGAGTCCGACTGGGGCGGTCAGTTCGCCGTCTCCTCGATCGTGATCTGGCGGTGGACCGGCTACAACGCGCTGATCTACCTCGCGGCGATGCAGGCGATCCCCAGCGACCTGTACGAGTCGGCTGCTCTCGACGGGGCCGGCCGCTGGCAGCAGTTCCGCCACGTGACGGTCCCCATGCTGCGGCCGACGATCCTGTTCACGGTGGTCGTGTCCACGATCGGCGCGACACAGCTGTTCGGTGAGCCGCTCCTGTTCGGCGGGGTCAGCGGTTCGACGGGCGGCTCCGCGCACCAGTACCAGACGCTCGGCCTGTACATGTACGACCAGGGCTGGCGCATCGGCAACCTCGGCAAGGCGTCAGCGATCGCGTGGACGATGTTCCTGATCCTGCTGATCGTCGCCGCGGTCAACCTGCTGATCACCCGACGGCTGAGGAAATCCCAATGACCACCACTGAACTGACTGCCCCTCAGGCAGCGGCGAAGGGGACTCCGGCCGGCCGGGTCCCCGGCCGCCGCCGGGTGCTCGGCGCCGGCAAGCAGATGCACGCGGGTCCGGTCACCTATGTCGTCCTGACCGTCTTCGCGCTGGTCTCGCTCGCTCCGCTGGTCTGGACGGCCATCGCGGCCTCACGCAACAACGAGCGGCTGGCGCAGACACCGCCGCCGCTGTGGTTCGGCGCGAACCTGTTCAAGAACCTCCAGGCCGCGTGGGAACAGGCCGGGCTCGGCACCGCGATGGTCAACTCCACGATCGTCGCCGGGACCATCACCGTCGGTACGGTCGTGTTCTCCACGCTCGCCGGATTCGCCTTCGCCAAACTGCGGTTCAAGTTCTCCGGTCTGCTGCTGCTGCTGACCATCGGCACGATGATGATCCCGCCGCAGCTGGCCGTCGTACCGCTGTATCTGTGGATGAGCGACCTCGGCTGGTCGAACCAGCTCCAGACGGTCATCCTGCCCACCCTGGTGAGTGCCTTCGGTACGTTCTTCATGCGGCAGTACCTGGTACAGGCGCTGCCCACCGAACTGATCGAGGCGGCGCGGGTCGACGGCGCCAGCAGTCTGCGCGTGGTGTGGCACGTCGTCTTCCCGGCGGCTCGCCCGGCCATGGCGGTGCTCGGACTGCTGACGTTCGTGATGGCCTGGAACGACTTCCTGTGGCCGATCATCGCCCTGAACCAGCAGAACCCGACCGTGCAGGTCGCCCTCATGTCACTGGGTACCGGCTACGTCCCCGACCAGGCCGTGATCATGGCGGGCGCGCTGCTCGGCACGTTGCCGCTGCTCATCGCCTTCCTGCTGTTCGGCAAGCAGATCGTGGGCGGGATCATGCAGGGCGCGATCAAGGGCTGAACGCCCCTCCAGGGGGCCGGGTCACCGCCGCCTCGGCCCCCTCAGTCCCGCCGCTTCTCCCCTCCTCCAACCCGTCGGTCTTCACGACCTCCTTGGGAGCGCTTCCATGCCTGAGTCCGTAACGTCCGTGACTTTCCCTCCGGCCTTCCTCTGGGGCGCGGCGACCTCCGCGTACCAGATCGAGGGAGCGGTGCGGGAGGACGGCCGCACGCCCTCGATCTGGGACACCTTCAGCCATACACCTGGCAAGACGGCCGGCGGCGAGCACGGTGACATCGCTGTCGACCACTACCACCGCTACCGCGACGACGTGGCCCTGATGGCGGACCTCGGACTCGGCGCGTACCGCTTCTCGGTCTCCTGGTCGCGGGTGCAGCCGACCGGCCGGGGCCCCGCGGTCCAGCGCGGCCTGGACTTCTACCGGCGTCTGGTCGACGAACTGCTGGCGCACGGCATCAAGCCCGCCGTCACCCTCTACCACTGGGACCTGCCGCAGGAGCTGGAGGACGCGGGCGGCTGGCCCGAGCGCGAGACGGCGCTGCGTTTCGCGGAGTACGCGCAGATCGTGGGCGAGGCGCTGGGCGACCGCGTGGAGCAGTGGATCACCCTGAACGAGCCCTGGTGCAGCGCCTTTTTGGGCTACGGCTCCGGGGTGCACGCCCCCGGCCGGACGGACCCGGCGGCGTCGCTGCGCGCGGCCCACCACCTGAACCTCGCGCACGGGCTCGGCACTTCGGCGCTCCGTTCCGTGATGCCGTCCCGCAACTCGGTCGCGGTGAGCCTCAACTCCTCGGTGGTCAGGCCGGTTTCGCAGGACCCGGCGGATCTGGACGCGGCACAGCGCATCGACGACCTGGCCAACGGCGTCTTCCACGGCCCGATGCTGCACGGCGCCTACCCGCAGACCCTGTTCACCGCGACCCGGTCGGTCACCGACTGGTCGTTCGTCCAGGACGGCGATCTCCGGGCGATCCACCAGCCGTTGGACGCGCTCGGCCTCAACTACTACACGCCGACGCTGGTTTCGGCGGCCGCCGCTCCCGCCGACGGTCCGCGCGCGGACGGTCACGGCGCCAGCTCGCACTCCCCCTGGCCGGGCGCGGACGACGTCACGTTCCACCAGACCCCGGGCGAGCGCACGGAGATGGGCTGGACGATCGACCCGACGGGTCTGCACGACCTGATCATGCGGTACACCCGTGAGGCGCCGGGCCTGCCCCTGTACATCACGGAGAACGGCGCGGCCTACGACGACAAGCCGGACCCGGACGGCCGCGTCCACGACCCCGAGCGCATCGCCTACCTCAACGGCCACCTGTCCGCCGTGCACCGCGCGATCGCCGACGGCGCGGACGTCCGTGGCTACTACCTCTGGTCGCTCATGGACAACTTCGAGTGGGCCTACGGCTACGGCAAGCGCTTCGGCGCGGTCTACGTCGACTACGCGACCCAGGTCCGCACCCCGAAGTCGAGCGCCCACTGGTACAGCCGGGCGGCCCGCACGGGAACGCTGGCACCGGTGACGCCGGCGGAGTAGGCCATCGCCCGGGAGACACGGGGATCCCGGGCGCGAGGGACACGGGGGACACGGGGGACACGGGGTACGGGGCGCGGCACCCGAGGGGGGTGCCGCGCCTCGCCGCGTTCTCGGTGACAGGAGACGTCACCGACGCGGCGCCTTCCGTTTCCTGGGCGGGGGCGTGAGGGAAGCCAGCGCGGTGGGCCGCTTCGCCCCGGCTGCGGCCGAGCCCAGCAGCAGCTGGGTCAGGTCATGGGACCGCGCCTGCTCATCGGTCGGAGCCGCCGCTGTGATGCGGTCGAGCCGGAAACCCCGTCCGGCCTCTCGCGTGCGACACCAGGCGATGAGGTACCACCGGCCGTCGGCGGTCAGCAGTCCGGCGGGCTCCACCACGCGGTCGCTCTCGCGCCCTGCCGCGTCGACGTAGGACAGCCGCAGGACCGAGTTCGCGGTGAGGGCCCGCTCCACCGCGGCGCGGACCGTGGAGTCGGCCGGGGAGGGCAGCGTGACGATCCGTGCGGCGAGTTCCTGTGCCGCCACCGAGGCGGGACCGGTCATCGAGGCCGCGATCTTCTGGGCTGCCGTACGGGCCGCACCGGCGTACGGGGCGGAGGCGTCCGCCCCGGCGAGCGCGACGGCCAGTGCCGAGGCCTCGGCGGCGGTGAACCGGATCGGGGGCAGGGTCATCTCCGGGTCGATCGACCAGCCCCCGCCTCGCCCGGCTGTGGCGCGCACCGGGACACCGGCCTCCATCAGCGCCTGGAGGTCACGTTGCACCGTGCGGGTGTTCACCTCGAACCGCGCGGCGAGCGCGGCGACCGTCAGCGGCCGCGGCGCCGCCGCGCGCAGCTCTTCTACCAGCGCGTAGAGCCTAGTGGTGCGGTTCACTCGGCCGACGCTACCGCCCCGCGGTGGACAGGAAGTCCCGCTCGCGCCGCAGTTCCCGCTCGGTGACGGTCAGGGGGAACAGGGTGAAGCCGTGCATCGCGCCGGCGACGACACCGAGTTGCACAGCCGCGCCTGCCGCCTGCCAGCGTCGGGCCAGGAACAGCGAGTCGTCCAGGAGCGGATCCTCGGTGCCGACGACGATCCGGGCGGGCGGCAGGCCGGACAGGTCGGCGAACAGTGGTGAGACCTCGGGATCGCGGCGCTGTTCCGTCCCCATGGCCGGTGTGAACAGCTCGTAACTGCCGCGCAGCGCTTCGGTGTTGCTCAGCAGCCGCTTTGATCCGAACAGTCGCTGGCTCGGTGTCATCGACAGGTCGTAGGGGCCGAAAAGCAGGTGGGCCGCCCGGAACGCGCCGGTGACGCCGTGCCGGTCGCGAAGGCGCAGCAGGGTCACGACACTCAGATGGGCACCGGCCGACTCACCGCCGATCAGGAGCCGTTGAGTGCCGAACTCGGCTGCGGCGTGGTCCACCAGCCATCGGGCGGCCGCTTCACAGTCGTCGGGCCCGGCCGGGAACGGGTGTTCCGGCGCGAGGCGGTACTCCACGCTGACCACGGCCAGCCGTGCCTGTTCGGCGAGCCGCCACAGCCTCTCGTCCTGCCCGTCCGCGGAGCCGAACGCCCAGCCGCCTCCGTGTATGTGCAGGTACACGCCGTCGACGTGGTCGGGTACGAACACGCGGGCTTTCACCCCGCCCGCGATGACGCGGTCCTGGCCCTGCGGCAGTCTCACCGGTGGCGCGTCGCCGGCGAGCCGGTTGCGCCGCAGCGCGGCGAGCAGGGTCGCGTCCGGCACCCCTTCGCGTGCCTGGCGGCTCGCCGCGGTGGCGGCAAAGGTCTCGTTGAACTTCAGGGTCTCGGCGAGGCAGTCCTCGTCTGTGATCGTCATGCTGTCGACAGTCGCAGCCGTCCGCGACAACGTCCTGTCACCTTTTCCTGGTGAGCCGCGTCACAGACCTGCCGCATCGCCTGTCACCCCGCCCGGCCCTGCCGTCCGTGGGGGCGCGCATCGCACCCCGACGGTCACCCGCAGAGATCCGGCCGTCCCAGCTCGAACCAGGTCGCCTTGCCCCGGCCCGGGACCTGACGGAACTGGAATCCCGGTCTACGGTGCTGCGGACGCACGAGCCGCTCGTGATCCCGGGGATGCTCCAGACCGAGGAGTACGCCCGCGCGGTGCCGGGAGCCACCGAAGGGGACCCTCAACGGGCCGTCCGTTACGTCGGGTTCCGCCTCGCGCGGCAGCGTGTCCTGCTCGGCGACGCGGCGGTGACATACCGAGCGGTCATCCACGAGGCCGCGTCGCACGCCCAGGTCGGCGGCCCGGCGACATCGCCACCTCCACGCCCCGCGCGCCGGCGAACCTGCGCCTCGCGCTCAAGGACGACTCCTGGGGGCCGGCTCGGAGCCGGTGAGAAACGACTACGACGCCCCGGCCGGGTGGGGGGTGGAGAAGTCCGGCCGGGGCGTGCGACCCCCGTTTCGCAGTGGCTGGTCGGGTTACTTCAGCGCGGCGAACGCCTTCGAGAAGGCGCCGTCGCTCTGGAGGATGGAGCTGCACACCGCGTCGGCGGAGTTCTTGGCACCGCCGGCGCACTGCTTGTCACGGGCGGCGGACCACATCGAGAGCCCGCCGAGGCCCTTGGACTGCGCGAAGGTCACGAGCTGCGAGGCGTCGTCGACCTTGAAGATCTCCGAGGACACGTCGTTGACGCCGATCATCGGGGTGATGGCGACCGTCTTCCACGCGGCGCTGTCGGAGAGGCCGAGGACGCTCTTGATCTGCGCCTGGGTGGCCGTGGCGGCCTGCTGGGCGAGGTCGCCCATGTCACCGCTGAACGCGGGGCCGTAGTCCATCGCCATGATGTTCACGGCGTTGATCTTCACGCCGTTGGACCTGGCGTCGGAGAGCAGGTTCACGCCGTCCTGGGTGAGGCCCTGGGGCAGGACCGGCAGGGTGAAGGAGACGTCCAGGCCCGGGTGCTGCTGCTGGAGCTTGGCGATGGCCTTCGCGCGGTTCGTGTTCGCGGTCGCGTTGGGCAGCGCGCCGCCCTCGACGTCGAAGTCGACCTTCGTGAGCTTGTAGGCGTCCACGGCCTTGCCGTACGCCGCCGCCAGCGCGTCGGCCGAGGAGCAGGTCGTGGCCAGCTCCGAGCCGGAGGCTCCGCCGAAGGAGACCCGGACGTCGCCGCCCTTGGCGCGCAGCGCGCCGATCTGCGCCGCCACCGCGTCGCTGGCGAGGTCGCTCACGCCGCCCCACTTCGGCGTGCAGCCGCCGCCGTCGGTGATGAACGCGAGGTTGTAGTTCTTCACGCCGGTGGCGTCGGCCGCCTTGACCAGGTCGAAGGCCGGGAAGAGGGAGGTGTCGACGTAGGGCGCGAAGCCCGCGGACGTCGTGGTGCCGCTGCCCGAGGTCTGCGTGGGGGACGGGGTGGCCGTGGCGGTGGCGGTCGCCGTCGGCTTCGGGGTCGCGCTCTGCGTCGCGCTCGCGGTCGGGGTGGGCGTGGCCGTCGGGGTCGCGGTCTGCGTCGGACGGCCGCTCGGCTCGGGCGTCGCGCCGTCGTCCACCGAGCACTTGGTGCCGTCGATGACACAGCCGGTCGGGTTCGCGGTGCCGTTCACGACGAAGCCGACGGTGACGGACTCGCCGGCCGCCAGACCGTCCTTGTCCCAGGACGGCGGCTTCACGGTGACGTGCTGCCCGCTCACCGTCGACGTCGCGTCCCACAGCGAGCTGAGCTTGGAGCCCGAGGGCAGGTCGAACTCCAGCGTCCAGTCCGGCTTCGCCTGGTTCGTGTCGTTGGAGACGACGTACTGCGCGGTGTACCCCGTGGACCACTCGCTGGTCCTGGTGTACGCGGCGCCGACGCTCGCCGCGTTCGCGATACCGGTGAACAGGAGGGCGCCACCGCCGGCCACGGCCGCGGCGACGATGCCGCCTATCGCCTTGTTCCTGCCACTGATTTTGCGCCGGTGCGTACTGCTCATCGCGTGTGCCTGCCTTCGCGGATTCACGGGGGTTCGCTGGGGACGTCCCAGGGAGTGCGGCATCACGCTAGCGATCCGGAATCGGTCAAACCGCTTGATCCGGACGGTGGTTGCGGATCTTAGGGTGCGCTTAAGGAAGGCATCGGGAGCCGTTAAAGGTCGAGACCAATGTGAGCGGTTTGGCGCGTCTCACAGCTGTCGCTCAGCGCACGCCCGCGCCGCGCTTGCGGCGCCGCACCCTGCCCCGGTGCCCGCTCCGGACGGGGGCCCGTCCGTCGAGCTGGATCCAGATGCGCACCTCGGTTCCGCCCAGCACGGAGGAGCCGATCCGTACGTCCCCGCCGGTCGACTCCGCGAGCCGTCGCACGATGTCGAGACCGAGGCCCGTCGACCCGTCGTTGCCCGAGCCGCGTCCGCGCGCCATCGCCGCCACCGGATCCACTATTCCCGCGCCCGCGTCCGACACCAGCATGATCACGGCGTCCTCGGCGTTGTGCACGTCGACCGCGAAGGCCGTGCCCTCGGGGGTGTGGCGGAAGACATTGCCGAGGAGGGCGTCGAGCGCGGCGGCGAGGTCGGCGCGGGCCACGGGTATGCGGACCGGCCGGTCCACGCCGGCCACCCGCACCTTGCGGCCCTCGTCCTCCGCGAGCGCCGACCAGAAGTCCATGCGTTCCCGGACGACTTCGGACGCGTCGCACCCGGCGCCGACGCCGATCGCCGCGGTCTGCGGCTTGGCCTCCCGGGCCGTCCGGATGATCGTGTCGACCTCGCGCTCCAGCTGCGCGACCGCGGCCCGGGTCTGTTCGGCGGCCGGCCCGTCGCCGAGCGAGGCGGTGTTGAGGCGGAGCACGGTCAGCGGTGTACGCAGCCGGTGCGAGAGGTCGGCGGCGAGTTCCCGTTCGTTGGCCAGCAGTTGGACGACCTGGTCGGCCATGGAGTTGAAGGCGACGGCGGCCAGCCGCAGTTCGGTCGGCCCTTCCTCGGGCACACGGGAGCCCAGCTTCCCCTCGCCCAGTTCGTGCGCGCTCTCGGCGAGGTGCTGCGCGGGCTGCACCATCCGCACGCCCAGCCGGTCGGCGACCGCGACGGAGCCGACGACGAGGGCGACACCGACCCCGGCGAGAACCGCCCAGGCCGTACCGACGCCGTTGCTGACCTCGGCCTCGGGGACGTACACCTCGATGACCGCGATCTCACCGGAGCTGAGCGCGATGGGCTGGAGCAGCGCGGAGCCGCCGGGGACGTCGGTGGTGGAGGCGCGGCCCAGCCGCCGGGTCATGGCGATGTCCTTGCCGGCGGCGCGCTGCTTGCCGATCTCGACCGCCGGTTTGCCGTCGGCGGCGGGGATGTGCACGCCGATCCCCATGTCCGAGCCGGCCGAGGCGACGACCCGCTCCAGCTCGTCCCGTTCGGTGGTGATGGAGAGCGCGGGCGCGATGGCGGCGGCCTGCCGCTCGGCGTTCGAGAACGCCCGGTCGCGCGCCATCTCCTTGATCACCAGGCCGAGCGGGACCGCGAAGGCGACCACGACCATCGTCGTCACCGCCACGCACACCTTGACCAGTGCCCACCTCACAGCGGTCGCTCCACTCTCGGCGGCTCCAGCTTCACGCCGACGCCCCGCAGCGTGTGCAGATAGCGCGGGCGTGCCGCCGTCTCCCCCAACTTCCTTCGCAGCCAGGACAGATGGACGTCGATGGTCTGATCGTCGCCGTAGGCCTGCTGCCACACCTCGGCGAGCAGTTCCTTGCGCGGCACGACGACGCCGGGACGCCCGGCCAGGAAGGCGAGCAGGTCGAACTCGCGCCGGGTGAGGTCGAGTCGTACGCCGTCCAGTTCCGCCTGGCGGCGCAGCGGGTCGATGGCGAGCCCGCCGACGCGGATGACCGTCGACACGGGCGCGTCTCCCACGGTGGCGCGCGAACGGCGCAGCACCGCCGCCATCCGCGCCGACAGGTGCTCGACCGAGAACGGCTTGGTCAGGTAGTCGTCCGCGCCCGCGTTCAGCAGGCGGACGATCTCCGTCTCGTCGTCCCGCGCGGTGGCGATGATCACCGGGACGTCGGTGATGCCGCGCAGCATCTTCAGCGCCTCGGAGCCGTCCAGATCGGGCAGTCCGAGGTCGAGGATCACGACGTCGAAGGAGAAGTGGGCGACCTCGCGCAGCGCCTCCAGGGCGGTGCCGACGCTGCGCACGATGTGCGCGGCCTCGGTCAGATGCCGGATGAGGGCCGAGCGGACGAACTGGTCGTCCTCGACAACGAGCACACTTGCCATGGGCGGCACCGTACGCCATCCGGGGGACGCCGTACGGAGGCTGTGGACAACCCCGGGAGGGCACCTGTGGACAATCCCGGCCGCATCCCCGGGACATTACGGATCTTGGCGGGGTCGTGAGACACCGTTGGGGCTCGTGGTGCAGTATGGCCGCGATGCGCAGAGGACTCGTACACGTACTCGCGTGGTCGCTCGCCACGGGCGCGGCGGTCACGCTGTCGTGGTGGGGTGTCCACACCGTCATGACGGGGACGGCGTACGACCCGCCGCGGGCCCTGCCCATCACGGCGGCCGGTGCGACGACGCGGGAGACGAGACCGCTGGCGTCCTCGACCCAGCGGGCCGAGCCGTCCAGGAGCGCGCCGAGCAGGCCGTCCACGAGCCCGGAGCCGAACGCGGCACCCTCGAAGTCCGCGCCGGCGAACGGCGGTCCCACCGCGGCCTCGCCGACCTCGACGGCCTCCCCCGCCTCCTCCGGACAGGTCAAGAGCTACGACTCCGACGGCGGCCGGGTGGTCTTCGACATCACCGCCACGTACGGGACGCTGGTGTCCGCGACGCCGAACACCGGCTGGTCGATGCAGGTGTGGAAGGTGGACACGTACATCCGCGTGGAGTTCACCTCGGGCGCCGACCGGGTGTCGGTGTTCTGCGACTGGCACGACGGGCCGCCGCATGTGGACATCGGGACGTACTGACCCGACGGACGCGGCGGGCGTACGGACGTACGCGGGCGGCCTGAGCAGGCGAGCGGGAGTACGCGACCTGCTGACGGACCGGCGTACATGTCGGAGCCGCTTTCCAGGGTGTGCTGACGCCGGGTCAGCGGAACACGGACGGCGGCGGCGCGGGTGACGCGACCGCGACCGCGTCCGTGACCGGTACGGCGCCGCCCGTGAAGTCCAGGAGCTCCTTGCCGTGTTCGACCCTGGCGGGGTGCGGGTCGGAGGCGGCGCGGCGGGTCAGTTCGGTGATCGGCAGCGGGTGGCCCGAGGCGACGAGGACGGCGTTCCCGAAACGTTTGCCGCGCAGCACGGTCGGGTCGGCGACCAGGGCGAGTTCGGGGAAGACGGAGGCCACGGTGGCGATCTGGCCGCGGAGGTGGGCGAGCGGGGGCCCGTCGGCGAGGTTCGCGGCGTAGACCCCGGAGTCCTTCACCGTCCGGCGGACCTCCGTGACGAACTCGACGGACGTCAGGTGTGCCGGGGTGCGCGCGCCGCTGAAGACGTCCGCGATGACCAGGTCCGCCCAGCCGTCGGGCACCTTCGCGAGACCTTCCCGGGCGTCCGTGGAACGGACCCTGATCCGGGCGTTCGGATCCAACGGCAGTTCGCGGCGGACCAGTTGGACGAGGGCCGCGTCGCGTTCGACGACCTGCTGGGTGGACCGGGGTCGGGTCGCGGCCGTGTAGCGGGCCAGGCTGAGGGCGCCGCCGCCGAGGTGAACGACCTGCACGGGCTTGCCGGGCGGGGCGACCAGGTCGATGACATGGCCGAGGCGGCGCTGGTACTCGAAGCTCAGGTAGGCGGGGTCGTCGAGGTCGACGTGGGACTGCGGGGCGCCGTCGATGAGCAGGGTCCAGGCGCGTGCCCGGTCGCGGTCGGGCAGCAGCTCGGCGAGCCCGCCGTCGACGGCCTCCACGACCGCCTCGGCCGCCGCCTGCCCCCGTCGCCCGCCCCGCCCCGTGTCGCGGCCCTCGTCCGCCCGCTGATTCCTCGCCCTTGCCATCCCGCCATTATCGGGGCGCGACGACGGCTCGGCTCAGCGACCGGTCACGAGGGTGGCCGGGCGGGCGCCGCGAGGGCTCACGGACGCCGTCCGCGGGGTGGCCGGACAGGCGACCAGCAGGACTCACCGGCGCCGCGACCGGGACCGCTCCCGCGGGCATCCGGAAGCGGGGGCCGCCGCGGGCCGCCCGGCGGGGTCACCTGCAACCGTCCGCCGCCTCGATCAGCCGGGCGGCCTCGCCGAGCGCGGCCCGCAGCACCGCCGGGTCGGTCGCGAGGTCCGCCTCGCCGGGCGGGAGCAGCCAGTCCGAGCCCTCGACCGGGGGCTCGGGGGCCGGCCGCAGGCCGCGGCCGATGGTCTGCGTACAGGTGCTGCCCGGCACGTCCCAGGCGTCCGCGGTGCCCGGTGGCACCAGGAAGCCGAGGGTGTCGCAGCCCCCGTCGTGCAGAACGGGACCTACGAGGTCGGCCGCACCACGGCGCAGGATGTCGACCGCCTCCAGTCCCTGGCGCGCCGGCACGGTCACCAGGTCGCATTCGGTGGCCGGCAGCAGCGGAACGCCGCACTCCGGGGACGGCCTGTGCTGCGCGGTCGACGGCGGTGTACGGAAATCGGTGCTCTGCGTGATCTGCATCCCGGCCTCCAACGGAACCCCTCCTCATGACGAGTGGGTCGGGAGTTCGGGCGGCTCCCGGTCCACCCGGTTCAACGCGCCAGGACGTCAACGGCTACGGCGAAACTCCGCCACAAAGGATGGCAGTTCATGGCAGATCGTGGATGAGATATCCGGTTTGTAGCCAAACCCAGCGTGGCGGCGTTGTCACAACGGGTACGTTCTTGCCCCGCCGGAAGCAGGGCACCTACTGGGCACAACCCGGTCAACCCAGCCCGAAATCCGGCATGGTTCGACGGTTCGCAAGAGAGGGCCCGGCCATGGCGTCGTCAACGGTGACCTCGTCCCCGTCCCCCCGGCCACCACGGCCGAATCTCGCCTTCCGGCGGTTGCGCGGCCAGCGCTCCCCGGGCGAGTTCGCCGCGGCGGTGCGGAGGGCCGCGCGCGAGATCGGCGAGCGGGTCAGCTGCGACGCGCGCTACATCGGGCGCGTCGAGGCGGGCGAGATCCGCTGTCCCAACTACGCGTACGAGCGGGTGTTCCTGCACATGTTCCCCGGCCGCACGCTGACCGACCTCGGTTTCACCCCCCGCTCCCGGGTCCGCGGACGCGGGGCGCGCGACACGGACGAAGCGCCCCCCGCGCACTCCACGAACCCTTCACACGCCCCGTATGAGACCGACGGGGCGCACGAGACGTATGAGACGCCGGGTGCACGCCGCTCCCGGGCTCTGCACTCCCCGCACACCGCGCACGACCCGTACAGCCCGCATGATCCGCACGACTTGCATGATCCGTACGACCCGCACCACTCGTGCGATCCGTACGACCCGTACGAGCAACGCGATCAGAACCACGAGGAGAGCGACGTGCAGCGTCGCGCATTCATGACACGAGGCACCGCCACCGTGGCGGCGGCCTCACTGGGCCCCTTCGCGGGCTCCTTCGGCGGCAGCGCCGCGGCGGTCGGACGGCATGTCCACCGGGCGGGTACGTCCGAGGCGGGCGCCCTCGAAGAGGCCGTCCGCAAGATCCGGCTGCTCGACGACCGGCACGGGGCCGACGGCCTCTACCGGCGCGCCGCGGCACCCCTGCGCACGGCGTACGCGCTGCTGGACGCGGGCACCACCCGGCAGGCCACCGCCGACCGGCTGTACTCCGGGGCGGGCGAACTGGCCATCTCGGTGGGCTGGCTGGCACACGACTCGGGGCGCTTCGACGACGCGCGCTCGCACTACGCGGAGGCCCTCGCGACCGCCCGGATGGCCGGCGACCCGGGTCTTGAGGCGCACGCCTTCTGCAACACGGCGTTCCTCGCGCGCGACGCGGGGCGCCCGCGCGAGGCCGTGCGCGCGGCCCAGGCGGCCCAGCGCGCGGCACGCCCTCTGGGCTCCCCCCGGCTGCTCTCCCTGCTGGCGCTGCGCGAGGCGGGCGGCTGGGCCGGGCTCGCCGACCGCAGGGGATGCGAGCAGGCGATGGCCCGCGCCCAGGCCCTCTACGAGCGGGGCCCCTCGGAGACCGATCCCGAGTGGATGACCTTCTACGGAGAGGCCGAACTGGAGGGTCTCGAAGCGCAGTGCTGGTCGACGCTGGGCGACTGGACCCGGGCGGCCCGCCACGCACGCCGCGCCGCCCACCTCCAGGACCCGCACTTCACCCGCAACATCGCCCTCTACACCGCGGAACTCGCCGACGACCTCGCCCGGGGCGGCCGCCCCGACGAGGCCGCCCTCGCCGGTCTGCGCGTCCTGGACCTGCTGAACGAGGTCCAGTCCTCCCGCATCCAGGCCATGCTGGCGGCAACGGCCCGTGTCCTGCTCCCGCACCGCAGGGCCTCGGGCGTCTCCGCGTTCCTCGACCGCCACGCGAGCCTGCCCCGCACGGCGTGAGAGCAGCCCCGGGCTCCGGTCAGGCGCTCAGGTGTCCGCAGTCGTTCCACACCTCGACGGCGGGCTCCCCGTAGGCCCAGCCGAGCACCGACAGTGAGGTCGGGTTGAGACGGACCCGGGCCGCGAAGTCCAGCGGAAGGCCAAGCCAGCGGGCGCCTATGGAACGCAGGATGTGGCCGTGGGCGAAGACCAGCACATCGCGGTCCTCGGAGCGGGCCCATGAGACGACCTCGTCCGCGCGCGCGGTGACCCGCTCCAGCGTCTCCCCCTCGGGGACGCCGTCGCGCCAGATGAACCAGCCGGGGCGGATGCCCTGGATCTCCGCCGGGGTCATGCCCTCGTAGGCGCCGTAGTCCCACTCCATGAGCGCGTCCCAGGTGCTCGCGCGCTCCCCGAAACCGGCGAGTTCGCACGTCTCGTGCGCGCGCGCGAGCGGGCTGGTGCGCACCTCGACCCCGGGGAGCCCGTCGAAGGGTGCCCGGTGCAGCCGCTCGCCCAGCAGCTTGGCGCCGCGCCGCCCCTCTTCCAGGAGCGGGATGTCGGTCCTGCCGGTGTGCTTTCCGGACAGCGACCATTCGGTCTGTCCGTGCCGGGCCAGCAGGATGCGCGGTGCCATGAAGAACAGCCTTTCCGGGACGGGCGGCACGAGTGAGAGATCGCTCACTCGATGACGACTTGAGGAGTGGGTCATTCCATCATCGCTCACCTGTACTCGGGGCAACCCGGGGGGCGATCTCCGCGTCTTTGAGATCCGGGGCGCCCCCTCGGGGCATTCGCGTACACCGTAAAATCCCGGGGTGGCCACGGACCGAGGTCAGCGGACCGCGGACCGTCGGGTCACCACGAGCAGATGGGCACGAGCAGATGGGGGAGGGCGATCGGATGCCGCAGACCGATGCACCGCGTACCGAAGCGGCACCGCGCGCCCGGTCGCGCCGGGGGACCGAGCCACGCGCGTCCGCGGCGGACCGGGCACGGCTCCGCTGGTGGACCGAGGTCCCGCTGATCCTGCTCGTCTACGCGTCGTACACGGCGGGCCGGCTGCTCGCCCGGGGCGACACCGACGGCGCCGTCGGCCACGGCCTGTCGATCCTGCGGATCGAGAAGCTCCTCCACCTCAACGCCGAACATCCGCTGAACCGGCTGTTCACGCGTGAGGCCTGGCTGGGCGTGCCCGCCGACTTCTGGTACGCGTCGCTGCACTACCTGGTGACGCCCGCGATCCTGATCTGGCTCTTCCGCTCCCGGACCGTGCGCTACCGCGCGGCCCGCACCTGGCTGATGACCTCCACGTTCATAGGCCTGATCGGCTTCACCCTGCTGCCGACCTGCCCGCCCCGGCTGCTGTCGCCCGGCCACGGCTTCGTCGACACGATGGCCCAGTACAGCTCCTACGGCTGGTGGGGCGGCGAGGCGAGTGCGCCGCGCGGTCTGGGCGGGATGACGAACCAGTACGCGGCGATGCCGAGCCTGCACGTGGGCTGGGCGCTGTGGTGCGGAGTGATGCTGTGGCGCCACGGCCGTACGCCCGCCGCCAAGGTCGCCGCCGTCGTCTATCCGCTGTTCACCACGATCGTCGTGATGGGCACGGCCAACCACTACTTCCTGGACGCCGTCGCGGGCGCCGCGGTGATGGGGGCCGGCCTGCTGCTGGCCCCGTTCGTGATGCGGGCGGCGGACCGTCTGCGGACCCTCCTCGAAAGCCGTGTCCCGTGGGCCTTGGGTGCCTCGCGGGGCGAGGGTTCCACGATTGTCAGTGCGGGGTGCCAGACTTCCCCGGGTGAACGAATTCCCCGACAGCGCGAGTCCCGAACCGGGCCGGGAGCCGAGCAGGGTGCCTCTCCCACGGACGCGGGGGACAGCGCTGCGACAGCAGCTCGCTGAGCTGCGCGGTCCGGACGTGGCGCCGAAGGCGCTGGACGCGCGCGCCCTCGCGGCGCTCGCGGCCAACCCCGGGTGCGACCGCCGTGCCCTGCTGGACGGGGCGGGTGTCGACAAGGCGAAGCTGGCGAGCGCGCTCGGCGCGCCGTCCGCGTTCGGGATGTCGCAGTTCGCCTTCATGCGGGGCAACGCGTTCGAGGCGCGGGTCAAGGCCGACGGCGGTGCCGAGCTGCTGCGGCTGGTGCACGAGAAGCTGGACCCCGGCGCCGAGCCGCCCGGCGCGGGTGCCGTGCCCGACCTGAGCGCGATCGGCCCCGAGGGACGCGCGAAGCGTACGGAGCTGGCGCTGCGCGAGGCCACCGGGGCCGGTGCCTGGACCCTGCTCGACCACCCCATGCTCGCCCTCGACGTCGCGGGCTCCGCCGCCTTCCTGGAGCCGGACGCCGTGGTCGTGCACCCCGACGGCCGCTGGACGGTCGTCGAGATCAAGTCGTTCCCGATGCTGGACGGTTCGGCCGACCCGGCCAAGGTGGGCGCCGCCGCCCGGCAGTCCGCGGTGTACGTCCTGGCCCTGGAGGAGGTCGCCGCCCGCCTCGACCCGGCCCCCGAGGTCCGCCACCGCGTTCTCCTGGTCTGCCCGAAGGACTTCTCCAACCTCCCGGCCGCCTCGGCCGTCGACGTCCGCAAGCAGCGCGCGGTCACCCGCCGCCAGCTCGCCCGGCTCACCCGCGTCGAGGACATCGCGGCCGCCCTCCCCGAGGGCAGCTGCTTCTCCCCCGCCCTTCCCGCCGAGGAACTGGTCACGGCCGTCGAGGCGGTCCCCGCGACCTACGCCCCCGAGTGCCTGTCCGCCTGCGAACTGGCCTTCCACTGCCGGGCCCGCTCACGCGCCGAGGGCGCGGTGACCTCGCTCGGCCGCTCGCTGCGCGCGGAACTGGGCGGCCTGACGACCGTCCCGGACGTACTGGCCGCGGCACACGGAAAGGCCGGGGACCCCGACGACCCCGCCGTCGCGGCCCTCAGGAGAGCGGCACTGCTACGGGCGGAGGCCCTGCGCGGCACGGCGTCGGAGACCCACGCCCGAGCCGGGGAGGCCCGGGTGCCGGTCGCGCCGGCGTCGCGAGCCCGCGTACCGGAAGACCTCGCGCCACGAGTTCCCGGACCCGGAGCCTCCGCGCCCGCGGTTCCCGCACCCGGAACCCCGGTGCCGGAGGCCCACGCTCCCGGAGCGCCGGTGCCAGGAGCCTCCGCGCCGAAAGCCCCGGTGCCGGTGGCCGGTGCCTCGGACGGTCGGGGGGTGGGCTCATGTCGCTGATCGCCACCCTCGCGCGGCTGGAGGCCGTGGAGAGCGGGCGGGCGCAGCCCGCCGCCACCGTGCTCCACCGCCATCTCGTCGAACGGCCGCTGGTGTTCGTGCCGCTCACCACCGCGGGCGAGGCGGGAGCGCCGCTCGGCGCGCTCGTCGGCACGGACCGGGACGCGCCCCGGCTGCTGGTCGTGCCGCAGCCCCGCGACCGCGACCTGCGGTTCGCCTTCCTGGCCGAGCTGGCGGACGTCGTCCTGCCCTACATCGACTCGTACGCGGACGTGGTCGAGGCGGCCGAGCGCAGCGAGACCGATCCGGAGACCGGCAAGCGCGTCAAGGTCGAGGTCGAGCTGTGCGCGGACGCCCCGCAGCTGATCGTGCCGGGCCGCGCGGGCATCGAGTTCGTCCGCCTCCTCGGGCGCTCCACGCGGTTTCGCCGCACCGCCGAGCAGGATCCCGAGACACCGCATCCGGCGCCACCACGGGTGCCGTTGTCCGGGCGCTGGCTGACCCACTTCGGGGAGCGCGCCCGGGTGCCCGGCTCCGCCCTGCTCCTCGCCCTCACCGACGTGCTGTCCCGGCACTGGGCCACCGGCCAGAGCAGCCTGGAGGACCAGCATCTCGGCGCGCTGCTCGCCTGGCTCGATCCGCCGGACGGCGAGCCGGGCGCCGAGGCCGCGGTGCGGGCCGAGCTCCAGCGGGACGCGCGGGGCCAGCTCGTCTGCCCGCCCGCAGGACCGGCCACCGACCCCGCCTTCGACAACCAGCTCCTGGCCCCCGCCATCGAGCGCTACGACCGCGCGCGCACCGCGCTGGCCGCCGCCGAGGACGGCATCGAGGCGGACGACCGGCTCGGTGAACTGACCGCCGCGGAGCGGCAGATCCGCGAACTCGTCGCGAGCGTCACCCGGCCCACCTGGGACGCGGTCTGGCACGGGCTCGACCTGCTGCGCGCGCTGCCGGAAGGGGCGCACGCCGCCGACCGGTGGACCCGCGACCGCTGGTCGTTCACCGGACACCGCGACCGGGTCGTGGCGGGCGAGCCACCCCAGCCGCGCCGCGACGACGCGGTCACCGCCGCGAACAAACTGGCCACCCGCGAGCGTGAACAGGCCCGTCTGGAAGCGCAGGAGGCGCTGGACGACCCGCTGGTCATGGCCGGCCGGCGGCTCGCCGGAGAGGCGTTCGCCGGGGAGGTCACCGACGTCGTGATGGCGTACAGCGAGGGCAGGCGGCCGAGCCCCCGCCCGCTGGTGACCGTCCGCACGGACGACCGCCCGCACCTCGGGGAGCGGGCCAGGGTGTACCGCTCACTCGGCGGGAAACCGCAGGCCGCGGAGTTCGTGGGGTACGACGACGAGGGCGCCGCCGTGGTGCTGCGGATCGTCGACAAGATGGGGCGCGGCAAGGAACCCGAGGCCGGGTCCCTGCCCGAGAAGGGGGACCTCGTCTGCTTCACCCTCTTCGAGCACGAGCAGCGCGGCGGCGCCAAGCTGCCCGACCCGGAGGAGACACCGTGGACGCACGGAGGGCCGCCGGGTGAGCCCGACGCCGTACCGCTGCCGGACCCGGTGACCGAGGAGGACGTCCTTTGACCGCCGTGTTCGACCCGGGCGCCGAGGCCGCCCGCGCCACCGACGCGATCCTGCGCGACACCCTGCACGGCAGCGACCGCGGTGTCGTGGTGGACTCCCCGCCGGGCGCCGGCAAGTCGACCCTCGTCGTCCGGGCGGCGCTCGAACTGGCCGCCGCGGGACGCCCGTTGATGGTCATCGCGCAGACCAACGCCCAGGTCGACGACCTGGTGCTGCGGCTCGCCGAGAAGGCCCCGGAGCTGCCGGTGGGGCGGCTGCACAGCAGCGACTCCGACCCGTACGACAAGGCGCTCGACGGTCTCGACCAGGTGCGCAAGTCGACGAAGGCGGCCGACCTCGCGGGCCTGGACGTCGTCATCTCCACCGCCGCGAAGTGGGCCCACGTCAAGGGCGTCGAGCCCTGGCGGCACGCGATCGTCGACGAGGCGTACCAGATGCGCTCCGACGCGCTGCTCGCCGTCGCCGGGCTCTTCGAGCGGGCGCTGTTCGTGGGCGACCCCGGGCAGTTGGACCCGTTCGCGATCGTCGGTTCGGAGCAGTGGGCCGGACTGTCCTACGACCCGTCGGCGTCCGCGGTGACCACGCTGCTCGCGCACAATCCGCAGCTGCCGCAGCACCGGCTGCCGGTGTCCTGGCGGCTGCCCGCGTCGGCCGCGCCACTGGTCTCGCACGCCTTCTATCCGTACACGCCGTTCCGCAGCGGCACCGGTCACGGCGACCGGCGGCTGAACTTCGGTGTCCCGTCGGACGGTTCGGGCACCGACCGGGTCATCGACGAGGCGGCCGAGTCCGGTTGGGGTCTGCTGGAGCTGCCCGCCGGGCACACACCGCGTACGGACCCGGAGGCGGTCCACGCGGTGGCCGCGGTCGTACGACGGCTGCTCGACCGGGGTGGTGCGGCCACGTCGGAGCGGGCGGAGGATCCGGTGCCGCTGACGGCCGACCGGGTCGCCGTCGGCACGGCACACCGGGACCAGGCCGCGGCCGTGCGGGCGGCACTGGCCGGCCTCGGCGTCACGGACGTCACCGTCGACACGGCGAACCGGCTCCAGGGACGGGAGTTCGACGTCACGGTCGTCCTGCACCCGCTGTCGGGGCGACCCGACGCCACGGCGTTCCATCTGGAGACCGGACGGTTGTGCGTGCTCGCTTCCCGGCACCGGCACGCGTGCATCGTGATCTGCCGGGAAGGAATCACGGAGTTGCTGGACGACCACCCGTCGACCGAGCCCGTACAGCTGGGAGTGACCGTGAAGTTTCCGGATGGTTGGGAGGCCAATCATTCGGTGTTGTCCCATCTGGCGGAGCATCGGGTGGCGTGGCGGCCCTGAGCCCCGTTCCGGGCACACCCGGCCCGGCAAGGTCCCGCACCGGCAGGACGTGCTCGACCCTTCGGGCCCACTTGCGCGGGCGCGAGACAATGGACGGTGGCCCTTTACCGAGAGGGGCCCCTGAACCGTACGAGGAGGAGAAGACATGGCGGAGCCCACGCCGCGTCGGAACGAACCGCGGCTACGCCCCGCGCCCCTGCTCTTCGAGCCCGCGGAAGCCGCCGGGGATCCGGAGCACTTCTTCGACCTGGAGTCGATCGACGATCCGCGCGCGCTGCTGGACCGGTCCACGGAGCTGGCGCACGCGTTTCGCGCCGCCGCCGACCGGGCCGTCGAGTTCCAGGCCATCGCCGCCGCTCAGCTCGCCGATCCGCGCCGCTTCGACCGGCTGACCGCCGCCTCGATCGCCGAGCGGGCCGAGTGGACCGAGGACTACGCGAAGAAGATGGTCGAGTTCGGCCAGGACCTGCTGCGGGGCACGGAGGGCAACGGACACGGTCACGGGGTGACCGACCCGCTCTGATCCGGCTCACCCGCCGAGGGACTGCCGAGGGGCCCGCCGAGGGAAAACTCGGTCGGCGCCCCAAGTTTCCTTGGCATATGCCAGCCGGGCAAGATACTCCACCTCACCCGATCCTGTCCCGATTTCTGGCAACCCTCCGGGATCAAGCACTCACCACCGGTAGATGTATTCGGCATGAGCAGCACACGGAACCCGCCGAGCAGCACCCCTCGCAGCCCCGGAGCGCCGTCGCCCGAGCGGCTGGACGTCTCGGGTGTCACGTCCGAGGGAGCCGCCTGGCTCGCCTCGGCGGGAACGTATCCGCGCAGCACGCTCGCCCTCTGGCGCGAACGGCCGAACGCCCCGGTCGTCCTGCCCTGTGGCAGCGCCTTCGACGTCGTCAGCGCGCCGGCGCTCTTCGGACGGCGGATGCTCGACCGGCTCTGGGACGACGGACCGGGCTCGGGCCCGGTGGCGGCGCACCGCGGGCGGATGCTGCTGTTCGCCGCGCCCGGCACCGCCCAGCGGCTCCCCTCGCTGATGAGGTGGGAGGAGTGGGGCTCGGGTGCCTCCGTGGAGCGTGAGGCGGTGGAGCGTGAGGCCGTCGTGGGGCACGGCGGCCCCGGGGAACGTGAGGGGCTGGGACAGGGCGGGCATGTGGGGCGGTGCAGGGAAGTGCCGCCGCTCCTCTGCCACGGTACGGGGGACGCGGTCACCGTGCCCGCGCTGAGCACCGGCGACGGCGGCCCGGAGGCCGTACGGCCCGATTCCCGCTGGCTGGTCGCCCCCGACACACGGCAGCCGTGGCTTCCCGGCCCGGAAATCCTGCTCTGGGCGGCCGTACGGGCGGCCCGTGCGGCGGCGTCGGCGGCGGTACGGATATCGATTTTTCCTCGCGCCGATCAGGATGCTAAGGTCTACGACGTCAGCAGGCGCCGCTAGCTCAGTTGGTTAGAGCAGCTGACTCTTAATCAGCGGGTCCGGGGTTCGAGTCCCTGGCGGCGCACGCCAACGAGAGCGGGATGATTCGCGGAAACGCGAGCATCCCGCTCTTGTCGTTTCCGGGCGCCGCGGAGACCTTGCCGCCTGTCACCCGGCACCCGGCACCCGTCACCAGCCCCCTGGCCCACCCTCCGCCACCTGCTCTGCGCCGCCCGCCACCTGCCATCTGTCACCTGTCACGCGCCACACTTGCCACACGTGTCACGGCGACCGGTGCCCCGAGGGCGGCTCAGCCTGTCGTGATCTTCACCGTCCAGGCCCCCGAAGCCGACCGGTCCTCCACCTGGACCCGGACCTTCGAGCCCGGCACCTTGAAGTTCTCGCCGAGGCTCACCGGCGCGTCCGCGAGAGGCGGGTACACCGAGTCCTCCCAGCAGGACTCGGTGTGCGGGTGGGCGTCGAGCACCTGGATGGGGCCGCTGCCCGACTCGGTCCCGCTGCGGACCCGGTAGACGAGGACGCCCTGCTCGCAGGTCGAGCCGTCGTTGCCCGTCGAGCCGCGCGCCTCGAAGGCCAGCGCGCTGTCCGGGCCCGTCGGGACCACCGCCAGCTTGGTGCCCCGGCCGGCGCCGAAGGTCTGCGAGCCGGGGGGAGCCGCCACGCCCAGCGCGTTCGGGGACATGACCGGTCCGCCGCCCGGACCTCGCGAGGACGTCCGCGGTCCGCGGGAGGACGCCCGCGGACCGAAGGCGGACCCTCGCGGTCCGGGAGAGGAGGCATTCGCCCCGCGCGAGGGCACCCTCGGCCCCTGCACTGCCGCCCCTGGCCCACTCGGCACGACCGCCGCCGTCCCACTCGGTACGGCCGGGCGGGTCGCCAGCACACCGGCGCCGGGCGCCCCCTCGGCGCTCGATCCGGCCGAGCCGACCGCGGGGTTGACGGGTCCGGATTCCAGCGGCTCCAGCGTCAGACGGGTGGTACCGGAGCCCAGTACGCACGCAACCTGGTGCGGTTCCAGCCACCCCAGCCGCCACTTGTGCCAGCCGAAGAGGTCGGGAGCGAGACCGAACTGGCTGCCCATGAGGTCCCAGTCGCCCACATAGGTGTCCCAGTCGCCCTTGCCGTCGGAGGGACGGTGGTAGAGGTCGGGCAGGTCGAAGACATGGCCGGTCTCGTGCGCGAGGACGAGGCGGTCAGGCGGATGCTTCTCGAAGACCGTGACGACGCGCCGGATGTCCTTGCCGTCCGCGCGCAGGGGTGTGTCCAGGTTGACGACCTTCGTGGCGTCCGAGTCGACGCCCGGCGCGTCCGGGTCCGCGATGAAGTAGACGACGTCGTAACGCGAGAAGTCGACCTGCGGATCGGCCACGGCGAGGGCGTCGCGCAGATAGGCCGCACGGTCGGCGGCGTTCCAGTCGCGCTGTATGGCGTACGACGTGGAGGCGTGCGGCATCTGGATCCAGGCGCGCTGGGGATGCGGACGGACCGTGAACTTGCCGTACGAGGCACGCTCGAAGAAACGGCTGGTCGCCGGGAAGTAGTCGCCCGTCAGTTCGGCGGGCGTGGTGCTCGGGGTGGAGTCCGGGAAGGACAGGAAGACCATCACGGCGTCGAGGGGACGGGTGGGGCGCTCGTAGGAGGCGTTCCAGGTGTCGGCACCCTCCGAGTGGTGCGCCGCGGTGCGCGTCAGGGCGCAGGGGGACGCGAGGGGTTCGGCGAGCGCGTGCCCGGGCACCAGGGAGGTCGCGGCGAGCGCGGTCATCGAGGTGAACACGGCCGCGGTGCTGCGCCAGCGCGTCGCCCCGTCACGGGCGAGGCCGCGCGGAGCCTCGCGAGTGAGAACCCTCAGGGGGAGCGGACGCGGCACGTCGACCTCCGGATGCGGATTTCGGGACACCGCACCCAGCCTGATTCAATTTGTACTATTTCGCCCCGTTTGTCTGCACCGAAAGAGTGAGAGACCCACGAGCCGACACCCCCGGACCTTCACGGAACGTCACATGCGGTCGACGAGGGAGGGAACCCATCCAGATACAGGCAGAAACGATCTGTCAGAACGGGTGGTTGTTCCTGGACACTGGACAGTGGCTGCACCGTCTCTGGGTCAGCCTCTATGATCGGCACACTTTCCTGCACGGACACGGCTTGTGCGGCGGTCCATCACCGGCCGACCGCCCCGAGAGACCCATACGAAGAACGAGTGCACTGCGGGAGCGAGCGGTGAGCGGAACGTCCGAAGGGCCGGCGCCCGCGGGAGACCTCGTCCGGCCGGCCGTAACAGAACGTCACGTCGACACGTCTTCTCGTACGTCCGCCGGGACCTCTCCCGGCCCACCCGTCCCCTCCGTCTCGCCGGCAACGCCCGGGGCACCTTCCGGGGCACCCGCGCTCATGGCGATTCCGGACGGAACGTCACCCCGTACCTTCCACGCCGCCTTCGCCACCGCTCCCCTCGCGATGGCCGTCGTCGACCGCGAGGGTCTCGTCGTCACCGCCAACGAGTCACTGGGCACGCTGCTCGGCGCCGGGGCGCGGACGTTCGTCGGGCGGGTCGCCGCCGATCTGGTGGACCTGGCCTCCGACGCCCGCACCTGGCAGGCGTACCGCGAGGTGCTGGGCGGCAGCCAGGCACGGCTGCGCTGCACCCGCCGGCTCAAGCACCCCGACGGCCACGCGATCTGGGTGCAGGTCACGGTCGCGCCGTTGCCCCCGCAGGAGCGGGCGGTCCTGATCTCGGTCACCGACATCGGCGCGAGGCGTGAACTCCAGGCGCGGCTGCGTCACTTGCAGATGCACGACCCGGTGACCCGGCTGCCGAACCGCACGCTGTTCTTCGAGCGCCTGTCGGCGGCTCTGGAGGCGGAGGCGTACGACGAGGGCGGCACCGGCCGGATCGGGCTCTGCTATCTGGACCTGGACGGGTTCAAGGCGGTCAACGACACGCTCGGACACCGGGTCGGGGACCGGCTGCTCGCGGCCGTCGCGGAGCGTCTGACGCGCTGCGCGGAGGAGGCCGGTCTCACGAGGGCGGCCACTCCCCTGGTGGCACGGCTGGGCGGGGACGAGTTCGCGCTGCTCGTCGAGGACTCCACGGGCACCGACCAGTTGGCGGACCTCGCCGAGTCCGTACTGAAGTCGCTCCAGGCGCCGTTCGACCTGACGGGGCAGCGGCTGTCGCTGTCGGCGTCCATCGGGGTCGTCGAGCGGCGCGCCACCGGCACGAGCGCGACCGGTCTGATGCAGGCCGCGGACACGACGCTGTACTGGGCGAAGGCGGACGGCAAGGGCCGCTGGACGCTCTTCGACCCGGAGCGCAACGCGCACCGCATGACGCGCCAGGCCCTGTCGTCCACCCTTCGCGCGGCCGTCGAGCGGGGTGAATTCGCCCTGGAGTACCAGCCGTTGGTGGGCATGGAGGACGGCGGCGTGCACGGGGTCGAGGCGCTCGTCCGCTGGAACCACCCGCGGTTCGGGATGCTCACGCCGAACCGGTTCATCGGACTGGCCGAGGAGGACGGTTCGATCGTCCAGCTCGGCCGCTGGGTGCTGGCCACCGCCTGCCGCCAGGCCCGCCGTTGGCAGTTGGACCATCCGGACGCCCGGCCGATCTTCGTCAGCGTCAACGTCGCCGTGCGTCAGGTCTGGGACTCCGACCTGGTGGCGGACGTGGCGGAGATCCTGGCGGAGACCGGACTGGCCCCGCATCTCCTCCAGTTGGAGCTGACGGAGTCGGCGGTGATGGGCTCGGCGGGCCGGCCGCTCCAGGCGCTACAGGCCCTCAGCGACATGGGAGTCCGCATCGCCATCGACGACTTCGGCACCGGCTACTCGAACCTCGCCTACCTGAGCAGGCTCCCGGTGTCCGTGCTGAAGCTGGACGGCTCCTTCGTCCGCGGCTTCCAGTACGAGAACGCCGACGGCTCGTCCGCCCACCCCAACCCCGCCGACGAGGTCATCGTCGAGGCGCTCATCCAACTCGCCCACCGACTGGGCCTGACCGTCACCGCCGAGTGCGTGGAGACCGCCTCGCAGGCGTCCCGGCTGCGCGGGATCGGCTGCGACACCGGCCAGGGCTGGCTGTACTCCCGGCCGGTGGCGCCGGAGCGGATCTCAGCCCTCCTGATGTCGGCCGCCTGCCCTCAGGCCTGAGCATCTCGGCGCTCGGGCCCGAGCGTTCCGGCACTCGGCCCCGAGCGTCCGGGCCCTTCGGCCTGCGCGTCTCGCCTCTCGGACCTGAGCGCCCCCGGCCCTCAGGCCTGAGTGTTCTGCTCCTTCGGCAACCCGTAGGCGTCCGCGATCAGTTCGTACGAGCGCAGCCGTACGTCACCGCTGTGCGCGTTGCCCGTGATCATCAACTCGTCGGCGCCGGTGCGCTTCTGGAGGTCGTCGAGGCCGGCGCGGACCTCCTCTGCGGTGCCGTGGATGACGTTGGAGTTCCAGGAGTTGATGAACTCCCGCTCCATGGGGCTGAATTCATAGGCCTCGGCCTCCTCCGGGGTCGGCACGAGACCGGGGCGGCCGGTGCGCAGGCGGACCATGTTCAGCGCGGCCGCCAGCACCTGGCGGCGCGCCTCCTTCTCCTCGTCCGTCGCGAGGGCGGAGACGCCGATGAGGGCGTACGGGGCGTCGAGTACCGCGCTCGGCCGGAAGGACTCCCGGTAGAGGTCGAGCGCCGGGATCGTGTTCTGCGCCGAGAAGTGATGCGCGAAGGCGAAGGGGAGACCGAGGGCTCCGGCGAGGCGGGCGCTGAAGCCGGAGGAGCCGAGCAGCCAGATCGGGGGCCGGTGCGGGGACTGGACCCCGCCCGGCGAGGTCGCCTGGACGGGCCCGGGCACGGCGTGGATACGGGCGTAGGGGTGACCGTCGGGGAAGTCGTCGTCCAGGAAGCGGACGAGTTCCGCGAGCTGCTCGGGGAAGTCGTCGGCGCCCTCGTTGAGGCGCTGGGTGCGGCGCAGCGCGGCGGCCGTCGCGCCGTCCGTGCCCGGGGCCCGGCCGAGGCCCAGGTCGACGCGGCCCGGGGCCATCGCCTCAAGGGTGCCGAACTGCTCCGCGATGACCAGGGGGGCGTGGTTGGGGAGCATCACTCCGCCGGAGCCCAGCCGGATGCGGTCCGTGTGGGCGGCCAGGTGGGCGAGGATCACCGCGGGCGAGGAACTGGCCACGCCGGGCATCGAGTGGTGTTCGGCCACCCAGTAGCGGTGGAAGCCGCGGGATTCCGCCAGGCGGGCGATCTTGACGCTGGTGCGCAGGGCGTCGGTCGCGGTGCGGCCCGCGCCCACGGTGACCAGGTCCAGTACGGAGAGGGGTACGGGGGCGGTGCCCTGCGCCGTGCCTCGGATCTCGCCCGTCTCGGCCGTCTCGTCCACCGGGGTGCCTCCTGTTGCGTACGCGTCCATGTCTTCCGCTTACGAACAGGAGGGTGGCTCCGTTTATTCCCCGGGCCTCCCGGGGCGAGGGCTTCCCCGGGGCGGGGAGGGGGGCTGCCCGAGGCGGGCGGCTTTCCCCGGGGCGGGGGCTGGGGACGAGGTGTCTCGCCCCCTCCGCCCCTGCCCTTCCCGTCCCTGGGGCTCCGCCCCGGACCCCGCTCCTCAAACGCCGGAGGGGCTGAGTCTGCCGGAGGGCTGGATTCTTACGCCTGGACGATTGGTTCCCTCGTGAAGAGGGCGCCCAGCTCCGGGGCGTTCACTCGGCGGTCGGTCAGGCGTAGGGCTTCCCAGAGGGTGACCTGGCTCGCGGTGAGGACCGGTTTGGCGAGGTCCTTCTCCAGGGCGGCGAGGTGGGAGGCGGTGTGCAGGGCCGTGTCGGGAAGGACGATCGCGTCGGCGTCCGGGCGGTCCGCCCCGCGGGCGAGCGCGAGGATCTGGTCGTAGTCCCAGCCGGCGACCTCGGCTCCGGCGACGTCACCGGAGCCGCCCACCGCCACCACCTCGATGCCGGCCTCCTTCAGGAACGCGGCGAAGAGCGCGGCCACGTCGTCGGGGTAGGTCGCCCCGATCGCGACCCGGTGGGCCCCGATCTCCCGCGCCGCGTGCGCGAAGGCGAACGACGTCGAGGAGGCGGGCAGGCCGGCCGCCCTGGCGAGGCCGCGGACCTGCTCGTTGGCGCCCTGGAGTCCGTACACGAAGCTGCCGCTGGTGCACGCCCAGACCACGGCCTCCGCGCCGGACAGGCGCAGCTCCTCGACGCCCGCCGCGAGGCGTTGCGCCGAGCCCAGTTCGAGGAGCGCGTCCACGTTGTGGGCGTCCTCCCCGGCGTCCGTGTGGACGACGGTCAGGCGGATGTCGCTGCCGAGCAGCTGCTCCATGCGCGGGTAGTCGTCCTCGGCCGCGTGGCCGGGGTAGAGGAATCCGAGTGTGGTCATGCCCAACCTTCCTGTTCTTCGGGTGGTACGGGTCCCTGACGGGCGGCCCGATCGATCAGCCGCCGACAGGGGCCCACTGCCCGGGTACCCAGTTGGCGCAGCGCCGCCCACATCGTCACCTGGTTGGCCGAGATCACCGGGATCCGCGGTTTCGCCTCCGGGTCAGGGATCACCTTCCCGCCCGGCCCAGGGATCACCTTCCCGCCCGGCCCAGGCCGGGATTTCCCGCGAAGGCCAAGGGATGGCAGGCATCGGCCCCGGGGAGGGAAACAGGCGGGCAACGGACCGTATGCGAGCGCGTGTTGACGAAGGTAGGTTCGGGTGCGAGCGTGGTCGATCCGCGCGTCTCGGACGGCTCGGCCCCCGTTCACCCGCATGTCTCCCCGGTCATTTCGCCCCAGGATCTCCCCAGAGAAGCGGACTCGCATTGCGAAACGGTCTCGCCCGGTGAACGCCCGTACGTCCCCCGGCACGCCCCACCCGCCGGTTCCGGCCACCCTGCTCGTCCTGGACGCCGACCCGCTCCCCCGGCTCGGCCGGCTCACCGGGCGCGTACGGATTGAGCACGCCGACGAGTCCACGCTCGCGGAGCGGCTGCCGCACGCGGACGCGCTGCTCGTGTGGGACTTCACCTCGCACGCCGTGCGCCGTGCCTGGCCGGGCGAGGGGCGGCGGCCACGCTGGGTGCACACCGCCAGCGCGGGCGTGGACCATCTGATGTGTCCCGAGCTCGCCGCCTCCGACACGGTGGTGACCAACGCGCGCGGCATCTTCGACCGGCCGATCGCCGAGTACGTCGCCGCTCTGGTCCTCGCCATGGCCAAGGACCTGCCGCGGACCTGGGACCTGCAGCGGCGCCACGAGTGGCGGCACCGCGAGTCGCAGCGGGTGGCCGGGACCCGCGCCTGCGTGGTGGGGTCCGGGCCGATCGGGCGGGCGATCGTCCGCACCCTGAAGGCGCTCGATGTCACGACAGCCCTGGTGGGGCGCGTACCGCGCACCGGGATCCATGGTCCGGGGGAGCTGGACCGGCTGATGGCGCGCGCCGACTGGGTGGTGTCCGCGGCTCCGCTCACCGCGGAGACGCACGGCATGTTCGACGCGCGGCGCTTCGGGATGATGCAGCCCTCGGCCCGCTTCATCAACATCGGGCGCGGGCAGCTCGTCGTCGAGGAGGCGCTCGCCGAGGCACTGTCGAAGCGGTGGATCGCGGGTGCGGCCCTGGATGTCTTCCAGCACGAACCGCTGGGCCGTGACAGCCCGTTGTGGGAGGTCCCGGGGCTGATCGTGTCGCCGCACATGAGCGGGGACACGGTCGGCTGGCGGGACGAACTGGGTGAGCAGTTCGTGGAGTTGTACGAGCGCTGGGCGGCGGGCAAGCCGCTGTCGAACGTGGTCGACAAGAAGCGCGGATACGTGCCCGGGCACTGAACCGCCCTGGGAGGGACCGGTCGTCGCGGGCCTCGCCCATCGCGTCGAGGTCGACCGGTCGGCCCCGGACGACGACCGGGACCCAGCCCGCGATCCGTGGTGCGGAGCCGAGGCCGGAGCGATTCCGCGACGGCCTTGACCCCGGCGGTCGAGAGCGCACCGGACGCGGGCGGGGCCGGAACGCGTCCGAATACTTCGCATGGTCCCGGGTAGCCGCGCGGCCATGGCTCCACCACTTGGGAACGCACGTGCAAACGAACAGGGAAATGGACGCGGAAAGGACAGACACCCGTCCGGAACCACCCGCCGGTCGCTGCTCGCGGGGGTCGCGGCGCTCGGCGCGCTCGGCGCCGCCGGCTGCAGTCGCGTGGCCTCGGCGTCCGGGACGGGCGGCGGTGATCTCCTCGACCGGCTGAAGGCGCAGGGTGTCGTACGCCTCGGCATCGCGGGCGAGATCCCCTTCGGCTACATCGACCGGGACGGTCACCTCACCGGCGAGGCACCGGAACTGGCGAAGGCCGTCTTCAAGCGGCTCGGCGTCGGGCGCGTCCAGCCGGTGCCGACCGAGTTCGGCTCGCTCATACCCGGGCTCGACTCGCAGCAGTTCGACGTCGTGTCCGCCGGGATGTACATCAACGCCGAGCGCTGTCAGCAGGTCATCTTCGCCGACCCCGACTACCGGATGCTCGACGCGTTCGTCGTGCGCAAGGGCAATCCGAAGGGGCTGCGCGACTACAAGGACGTCGTGGCGAAGAAGGCCAAGTTCGCCACGGGGACCGGCTACGCGGAGATCCAGTACGCGGTCGAGGCCGGGTACGAGGAGAGCGACATCCTGATCGTGCCCGACCAGGTGGCCGGGCTGAACGCGGTCGAGGCGGGGCGCGCCGACGTCTTCGCGGGGACCGCGCTGACCGTCCGCGAGGTGGTGAGGAGGTCCGGCAGGGCGGAGAGCACGAAGCCCTTCACGCCGCTGGTCAAGGGCAAGCCGCACGTCGACGGCGGCGGCTTCGCGTTCCGTTCGCCGGAGACGCGGTTGCGGGACGCCTTCAACGTCGAGCTGCGGAAGATGAAGGAGAGCGGCGAACTCTTCCGCGTCCTGCGGCCGTTCGGCTTCACCAGGGCCGAGATGACCGACATGACCGCGAAGGAGCTGTGCCGCGGATGACTTCGGGACTCTGGAGACTCGTACTCGAAGGCATCTGGGTCACCGTTCAACTGCTGTTCTCCAGCTCCCTGTTGGCCGGTGCCATGTCCTTCCTCGCCGGAATCGCGCGCACCTCGCGGCGGTGGATCGTCCGCTTCCTCGCGGGCCTCTACACCGAGGTGTTCCGCGGTACCTCCGCGCTGATCATGATCTTCTGGGTGTACTTCGTGCTGCCGCTCGCCTTCGGCTGGCAGCTCGTCCCGCTGTGGGCGGGCACCCTGGCGCTCGGGCTGACGTACGGGGCGTACGGCTCCGAGATCGTGCGCGGCGCGCTGAACGCCGTCGATCCGGCGCAGCGCGAGGGCGGGATCGCGCTCAGCTTCACGCCCTGGCAGCGGATGCGGCTGATCCTGCTGCCGCAGGCGGTGCCGGAGATGATCCCGCCGTTCAGCAACCTGCTGGTCGAGCTGCTCAAGGGCACCGCGCTGGTCTCCGTGATGGGCATGGGCGATCTGACGTTCAGCGCCGATCTGGTACGGCTCGCGCTCCAGCGGAGCGCGGAGGTCTACACGTACGTCCTGCTCATCTACTTCGTCATCGCCTTCCTGCTCACGCGGCTGATGCGCGGTCTGGAGAGGCGGCTCAAGGCCGGGATCGGCAAGGAGCGGGAGCGCGGCACGGCGGCACGCGAGCCGAAGCGGGCCGGAACGACGGCCGTGAGCGCCGGTGCCGGCGCCGCTGCGGGCGGGGGTGCCTCATGACGTGGGACTGGAACGCCGTCGGCGACTTCATGCCGCACTTCCGGGACGGCCTGCTGGTGACCCTGAAGGCACTGGCCCTCGGTTCGGTGATCGCCTTCACCCTCGGTCTGGTCTGGGCGCTGCTCATGCGGGCCCCGACGCGCTGGGTCCGCTGGCCGGTCGGGGTGGCCACCGAGTTCGTGCGCGACACCCCGCTGCTGGTGCAGCTGTTCTTCCTCTTCTACGTGCTGCCCGAGTGGAACATCACGTTCTCCGCGCTGACCACCGGCGTGATCGCGATCGGGCTGCACTACTCGACGTACACGATGCAGGTCTACCGGGCCGGTATCGAGGGCGTGCCGCCCGGCCAGTGGGAAGCGGCCACGGCGCTCGGTCTGCCCGTGCGGCGCACCTGGACGGCGGTGATCCTCCCGCAGGCGGTCCGCCGTGTGGTGCCGGCGCTCGGCAACTACGTCATCGCGATGCTCAAGGACACCCCGATGCTGATGACGATCACCGTGCTGGAGATGCTCGGCGAGGCGCGGCTGTACTCGCAGCAGCACTTCCAGTTCACGGAGCCGCTGACCGTCATCGGTGTGGCCTTCATCCTCGTTTCCTACCCGGCTTCCCTGCTGCTGCGAGCCCTGGAGCGACGCCTTGTCCGCTGACACGACCACCGGCACGGACGCCGGCACGAACACTGACCCGAGCTCTGGCCCGAGTACCGGGACCGGCCCCCTGAAGGACCTTGCCAATCCCCCGGTGGACGGCAGCGAGCTGATCCGCTTCGACAGGGTCACCAAGCGCTTCGGGGACAACACCGTCCTCGACGGGCTCGACTTCCGCGTCGACTCCGGCAAGCACGTCACGCTGATCGGCCCGTCCGGTTCCGGCAAGACGACGATCCTGCGGCTGCTGATGACGCTGACCCGGCCGGACGAGGGCACGATCACGGTCGCCGGGGACCGGCTCTTCCCGGCCGACGAGAAGCGGGTCCGCGAGGTCCGCAAGAAGATCGGGATGGTCTTCCAGCAGTTCAACCTGTTCCCGAACATGAGCGTGCTGAGAAACGTCACCGAGGCGCCCGTCACCGTCCTCGGCCTGTCCCGGGACGAGGCCGAGGAGCGGGCCCGTGAACTGCTCGACCTGGTCGGCCTCGCGGACAAGTGCGACGAGCGGCCGGGCCGGCTCTCCGGCGGTCAGCAGCAGCGCGTGGCCATCGCCCGGGCACTGGCGATGCGGCCGCGGATACTGCTGCTGGACGAGGTGACGTCCGCGCTCGACCCGGAACTGGTCGCGGGGGTCCTCGACGTCCTGCGAGACATCGCCCACACGACGGACATCACGATGCTCTGTGTGACCCACGAGATGAATTTCGCCCGGGACATCTCGGACCAGGTCCTGATGTTCGATTCCGGCCATGTCATCGAATCCGGCCCCCCGGAGAGGATCTTCGGCGATCCGGAGCACGAGCGGACCAGGGAATTCCTCGGCGCGGTCCTGTGAAGTCCGGGAGTGAACGAGGGGCGGAGGGGGAGCACTTACCGGAAGGCGTGAGGTCCGGCCGTTGGAGCATGCCCGAGGTGCCGCGCCTTTGGCATATGCCAGGGTGGTGCGTTCCTGCTGAGAGGCGTGGAGCGCGCCACCAATCTCGTCAACAGGCGCCCACAGAAGGCTGCTTGACGGTTATCGTGGAGTGAGCCCAGCTGTCCGGACCGACGTCATTTTTGAGCCGGTCCATGAAGCGCAGGGGGAAACCGTGGCGCTGATGAACGAGCCGACCGCGCCGTACCACTCGGCCCAGGACGCGCTGCGCGTCCTGGAGACGGTGTCGCGGCACACCACCGGCGTCACCGAGGCCGAGCTTGCCCGCCAGGCCGGCCTCGGCGCCGACCGGCTGACCGCACTGCTGCGCATGCTGCGCCGGGAGGGTTACGTCGAGCAGGTCGCGGACGGCGCGTACGTCACCGGCGCCGCCCTCAGCCGTCTCGGTTCCGCGCAGGGCCGCGAGCAGGCCCTGCGCGAGAAACTCCAGCAGACGATCGACCGGCTCCGCGACTCGGTCGGCGCCGCGATCTACTTCAGCCGCTACATCGACGGCGAGGTGCACGTCACCCAGTGCGCGGAGGGCCCGTCGACCCCCGCGGTCAACGAATGGGTCGACTTCCGCTCCTCCGCGCACGCCAGCGCGGTCGGCAAGAGCCTGCTCGGCCAGCTCGACCACAACGGCCGCCGCGACCACCTCGCCCGCCACAAGATGGCCCGCCTCACCTCGCGGACCATCACCAGCGAGCGGCTTCTGCTGTCCCGCCTCGACTCCCAGCCGGCCACCGTGCCCGTGCTCGACCTCCAGGAGTACGCGATCGGCACGGTCTGCGCGGCCGTACCGATCACCGCCGGCTCCTCCGTCGGCTGTCTCGCCCTCTCCCTCCCCGTCGAGCACGCCCACCGGCTCCGCCGCGCCGCGGACACGCTGAACCGCGGAGCGGCCCCGGTGCTGCTCTCCCTCGCGATCTGACAGCCGCCGCACCGGGCTCACACAGGGCGCGTACGGGGCCCACACAGGGCCGGCGGCCCGATCCGCCCGGTGGCCGGGGCGGGAGCCGGTCACGCCGCAGGTCACATGGTCGGACGGGTGGCCGCTCGGGTGGTCGGAAGCACCCCCACGGACCAGGTAGTATTTCTTTTGTCGCCGACCGCGGAAGCGGGAGGCGAGAGTCATGCGCCGCTAGCTCAGTTGGTTAGAGCAGCTGACTCTTAATCAGCGGGTCCGGGGTTCGAGTCCCTGGCGGCGCACCTTGGTGAAGGCCCTCCACTCTGTGGGGGGCCTTCACGCGTGTCCCGGAAGTTCGCGCGATCCCGGGACACCGGGAGCCTCACGCGCCCCCTGGATTCCCGGGTGGGTACCCAGGAACCCGGCCTACTCCGAGGTGACGAACTCGGTCAGCACCCGCGCCAGCAGCCCCGGGTCCCGCGCCCCGCACAACTCGCGCGCCGAGTGCATCGACAGCCCGGCCACGCCCACATCGACCGTCGCCACGCCGAGGCGGGCCGCGGTGATCGGGCCGAGCGACGTCCCGCACGGCATCGCGTTGTGGGAGACGAACGGCTGCCACGGCACCTCCGCCCGTTCGCACGCGGCGGCGAAGGCCGCGACGCCGGTGCCGTCGGTGGCGTACCGCTGATTGACGTTGACCTTGATCACAGGGCCGCCGTTGGGCAGCGGCCAGTGGTCCGGGTCGTGGCGTTCGGCGTAGTTGGGGTGGACGGCGTGCGACATGTCGGAGGAGACGCACAGGGCGCCGGCGAGGGCGCGGTGGAAGTCCTCGGTCCCGCCGCCCCTGGCGGTCACGGCACGGCCCAGCACCCTTTCCAGGAAGGGGCCCTGGGCGCCGGACTCCGATCCGCTGCCGACCTCCTCGTGGTCGAAGGCGGCGAGCACCGGTATGGACGCGGGCGGCCGTGCGGCGCCGGCCGCCGCGACCAGGGCGGTGACGCCCGCGTGCACCGAGATCTGGTTGTCGAGGCGCGACGCGACGATGAACTCCTCGTCCGCGCCCAGATACCCGGGCGGCTGGATGTCGTGCAGCATCAGGTCCCAGCCGAGGATCGCGTCGGCGTCGGCGCCGGCCTCGTCCGCGATCCGGCCGAGCAGCGCGCCGGGCCGGGGGCCGCCGAGTCCCCACAGCGGGGCCATGTGCCGCTGCCGGTCGAGCGCGAGGCCGTCGTTCACGGTCCGGTCGAGGTGGATGGCGAGCTGCGGCACCCGCAGCAGCGGCCTGTCGACGCAGACCAGCCGGGTCGAACCGTCACGCAGGGCCAGCCGCCCCGAGACGCCCAGATCCCGGTCGAGCCAGGTGTTGAGCGGCACACCCCCGTAGACCTCCACGGCGATCTGCCGCCACCCGGCGGAGCCGGTGTCCGGCACGGGCTTGACCCGCAGATTCGGTGAGTCGGTGTGGGCGCCGACGATCCGGAACGGCGTGCGGGCGGGGGCGCCCGGCGGGACGAACCAGGCGAGCAGGGCTCCCCCGCGGACGACGTAGCGGCCTCCCTCGGCTCCGGCCGTCCAGTCGTCCCGCTCCCGCAACTCCGCGAAACCCGCCTTCTCCAGGCGCTGCGCCGCGCTCGCCACCACGTGGTACGGCGAGGGGCTGGCTCTGACGAAGCCGAGCAGGTCGTCACTGTGTGCGCGGTCGAGCGTGTCATGCGTGGGGGACATGAGTGCCTTTCGGGTGCCGTCGAGGGTTGGGGTGGGGGTCGTCGGACCGTCCGGCCGGGCGCACGGTTCGGCCGGCGCGACGGTCACCCGGGAGGCGACCTGGACCGCAGGGGCATGACAACGCGCTGACCAGTCCCGGACCCCGGTGCGGCCGACGTGCCCGACACGCCCAGCATCACGGGTGTCACCGGCGTCACCGGCGCGGACGAGAGCCGGGGCGGCATCGCCCCGCGGCTTCCGTCTCCGCGACCCGGATCAGGCAACGCGACGCCCTTCTTCCCTCGGCTCGGATCTCCGGCGCACAGGCCTCTCGGCACACGTGCCCGGATATCCTCCCCGCGGAGAGCGACCGGGATGCCTCACTTCCCCGCCGTTCGAAAGACGCCGGGCGGGCGTCACCCACCGACGTGGGCAGCGGGGTCCGTCCGGACGGCCAGCGGGTCAGCGACTCCTCGTCGGGTCGATCCCCGCGACGGCGGCACCGGCGAGGGCTGCCGCGCTCGACCACAGGGGATATTCGGGGGTGTTGTCAAGCAGCACGCCCACATGCGGCTCCGCGCCGGGCGGCAGCAGCTCGCCGAGCAGCGCCGCCGCGCCCGCCGCGACCTGGTGGTGGCTGATGACCCGGCCCTCGAACCACAGCCCCGGCCGGTGGTCACCCCGCTCCCGCACGAGCTCCCCGACGGTACGGCCAGTGGACCCCATGGGGGCGTACGGTAATTGACGATCCATCAGATGGGGAGGTTCGTGCGCGCCCCGCTTTGCGCCGGACCCACGGGGTCCCCGCGCTTCACCGGCTCCCCGTCGGCTCCCGTCGACTCCCGCTAGTTCCCGCCGAAGAACGCGTCACTGTCCGCGACGGCCTGGTGATAAGTGATCATGAAGCCGACGCAGAACGCGACGGCCACACCGCAGAACACCAGCATGCCGAGGGTGCCCGCGGCCGCCCTGGCCGGGCTCGGCGCCTGCGCCGTGGCCTTCTCGGGGTGCCGGGCGGTGTAGTGCGCGGTGACGATGTCACCCTCGACGGTCGTCCGGTGGCCGTTCGCCTCCTCGAAGCGGATCGCGCGGCCGTCGCGCGTCGTGAACTCGTAGACGTGGTGCAGGGTCGTGGTGACGGAGGTGTCGTTGCCACCCCCACTGACCGTCGTGTACGAACGCAGGCAGCGCGCCTCCGCGGTCAGTCCGCTGTTCCAGGCGCTGCGCAGCTCCAGCGAGCGGCGCACCGTCCTGGCCGCCGCGAGCAGCACCGCGACGATGATCAGGCTGGGCAGGGCATAGAAGAACACACTCATGACGGTCCCCCGGTGGTCGGATACTGCTCCCCGCACGCCGACGTGTTCATGTCGACGTGCGGGGAACATACCCGCGCCGGTGGCGTCCGCGCCTCAAGGGAGGCTCAGAACGTGACGTCCGCGCAGGAGTAGAACGCGTTCGTCGTGTCCGCGACCGTCCACACCCCGAGGATGAGGTGGTGCCCGGTCCTGCCGCTCGGCAGGGTGCCGGTGTGCGTGAGCGTGGCCGGGGGGCGCTGTCCGTTGTAGGGGACCGTCAGGAACGGGGTGGTCTCCAGGTCCGCGCGGGTCAGCGCGTGGTTCTGGTTCCAGCCGGTCTTGGTGATGAAGTACTTGAAGTCGGTCGTCGCGTGCATCGCGGTGAACTGCCAGCGGAAGGTGTAGGTCTGTCCCGCGGTGACCTTGGTCGTCGGCCAGGCCGTACCCGCCGGGGTCTTGGGCTGGTCGAGCTGGCTGAAGTTCGTGTGGCTCGCGGAGCAGATCTGGCCATCGGCCGGGCCCGCCGCCGGGAAGCCCTTGAGGCCCTCGACGCTCTGCGGCTCCCATTGGATGTCACCGCAGTTGGCGACGATGCCGCCGTTCGCGGCGCACATCTTCTGCCGGCTGAGGGGCTGGTCGGTGTAGCCATGGGCGCTGGCTCCGCCGGTGGAGAGCACGAAGGTGCCCGCCGTGACGAGGCCGAGCGCCGCCGCGTACGTCTTCGCTTTCCTGCTGGTGCGGGACTGGTTCGTCCGTGTGCGCATGCTGCCGCTCCTGGAGGACGTGGGGGATGTTCCCTGAGCTGTGCGCGCGAGGTTCAGGTCTAGACCAAGTACCAGATTATTGCGGGTAGTTGAACATGTCCATACCAATCGCGGACCTGTCCGCCCCGCCCTGGCGGTCTACGACGACACCTCCCCGCGACCCGTGCAGAACGCCACCGTCAGGTCCTTCACCAACGCCTTGCGCTCGTAGTCGTCCAGTTCGACCAGTCCCCGCAGGGTCAGCCGGGTCACCGTGTCCTCCACCGAGTCGACGACGGAGCCGAGCACGCTGTCGCGGTGCTGGGCGTCCAGGGCCGCGATCCGGCGGCGCTGCATCACGGCGGCGATCTCCGGCGCGTACTCGATCCGGGTCGGCTGCGCGGAGAACACCTCCAGGCCGACCGGGGCCGTGTCGGCGGCGACCATCCGGGTCAGCGCCTCGCCGACCGCGTCCGTGTTGCGCAGGGTCAGGTCCCTGATCACGGCGGGCGGCAGTTCGGCCGGGAGCTGGGAGAGCACCCGCGACAGGGCCGCCTCCACGCACTCACGCAGATACGTCCGGTGGTCGTCGACCGCCAGCGTGGCCCGCGCGGTGTCCTTGACCCGCCACACGACGAGCACGACCACCCGCAGCTCGACCCCGTTCGCGTCGACCACGGACATCGGCTCGCTGCGCCAGTGCCGCAGCCGCACGTCGACCCGGCGGCGCAGCACCAGCGGGTTGACCCACATCAGACCGGTGCGCCGGACCGTGCCGCGGTAGCGCCCGAACAGACCGAGCACCCAGGCCCGCCCGGTCCGGCCGCGGGCGAGACCGCCGAAGCCGAACAGACCGAGGGCGCCCGCCCCGGCGTACGCGGCCCATTGCGCGGGCCCGAGCCCGGCGCCCGTTTGCGCGTGCAGTTCCAGCGCCGCCGGGACGGCGGGCGGCAGCACACCCGCCCACCAGGTGGTGAGGGCACATCCGGCCACACCACAGGCCCCGGCCAGCACACCGGCCACTCCCGGGAGCACGCGTGCGGGCCGTTCGACCAGTTCGGGGTCGACCTCCGGCACCGGGCGCGGCGGTCTGCCGGACGTGGGCCGCCGGATCCTCGGCTGCTCACCGGTGCCGCGCCGACGGCCGACGACGGCGGGCGCGAGCGGCACGGACACCGGGTCGGGGTCGTCGCGGAACAGCAGATGGACGGGGATCTCGGTGGTCACCTCGTTGTGGATGAGCCGGGCGGGCCGGTGACCGCCGCCGCACTCGGCCGCCGTGTCGGACCGGGGTTCCACCGAGGGCGCGCCCTCGGGCTCCGGGGTGTCTGACGTCGTCGTACTCATAGCTGCCTCCATGCCTCCGCGCCTGGAAGTGTGTTCACGAGCCGTGGGGGACCCGGGCTGCTCAGCCGCGGGAAACCGCCCTGCCCGACCGCGGGAACCCGCCCCGCCCAGCCGTGCGGGACCCGGCCCGCTCAGGAGAAGAGCCGCCGCCAGGTCTCCGGTCCCGGATAGCCGTCCGCCGCCCCGCCGCGCCAGCCCTGGGCCCGCTGGAACGCCTCGACGTTGCGCCGGTCGGCCTCGCCCCAGCGCGGCCCCGGGCCGGTCTTGTAGTGGGTGCCGAACCCCTTCTCGACCAGCTGCTTTCCGAGCTGGGTGACATGGGCGTCGTTCGCCCCGGGCCGGAACACCGCGCGCCCGGGATAACCGGGCACGGTGTGCGAGGAGCCCGGGCCCGCCGTCACGGCGGGGATGTTCCTGCCCTTCTTCCCGACCAGGTACGACCAGGTCTTCGGCCCCGGCAGCCCGTCCGCGTCCGCCCCCGTCCAGCCCTGCGCCCGCTGGAACGCCCGGGTGGCCCGCTGGTCCGCGGCCGACCAGCGCGGCCCCGGTCCCTTGGGGTAGAAGCGGTGCGCGCCCCGGTCCACCAGGAGGCGGCCGAGCTGGGTGACGTACGCGTTGTTCGCGCCGGTCCCGAAGTACGCGGCGCCCGGGTAACGGGTCGACGTGGACGGCAGCGGACCGCCCGCGCCCTCCGTGATCCCCTTGTAGCGATAGGGCACGTAGTGGTCCGAGTTCGTCCAGTACGCGTACGGGGTGGACCGCCTCCTGGCGTGCGGCGGGGTCTGCTCGTAGGCGACGTACTGGGTGTGCGTGTAGTCCGTCCAGCCTCCGAAGATGACGACGTGCGAGCCCTTCTCGGGGTTGTCGGGGTTGTGGAAGAGCAGGATGTCGCCCGGCTGGAGCCGGTCCCGGCTGATCTTCACGCCGAAGCTGTCGAGGCTACCGGTCCATTCGTTGCTTGGCAGGTTCCAGGCCATCGAGACGAAGCCGGAGCAGTCCTGCCGGTACCCGTCCAGCCAGTAGTCGTCCATGCTGTACGGCACCTGCGCGTTGATCCATGTCATGACCCGCTTGTAGATCTCGGCCCGGGTGGTGGCGGGTGCCCTGACCGCCTTCCCCGGCCTGGCCGGCAGTGCCGGTTTCCCCGCCGGGCCGTGCAGCGGCGCCCTGTGGCCCTGGGGGGTGGTGTCGTGTCCGTCGGCCGGGGGAACGCCGGGCCGGGCGGGTCCGTACACGGCGGCGACCGCCGGCACCGAGCCGAGGACGGTGCCCGCCGTGGCGGCCAGCACGAGCGCCATGGGCGCGCGCGCCACCCGCGCGAGGCCGAGGACGCGGGCGAGGGACGCCTGATGGCCCGGGGGGCCCGACGGCCCGGGCCGCGAGGAAGAGGGCAGGACGCGCCGCCATTGAACGCATCCGGGGCAATCACAGTCACTCGCGGGATCGAGCTCCTCGAATACCGGAGTCTTCATGCGATGCCCCTCGTACTCCAGATGGAAATGTCCGCAATTCTGCACATTCGTCAGTTTCTCAACTGTCATCCGGTGTCGCACGTTGACGGTCCGAATGATGTACGGGACCACCCCCGCCCGCCGTGCGGCCCCCCGCCCGCCATGGAGCCTCCGGCCTGGTCAGGAGCACCCCCGCGGGTCGGGTAGAGTTTTCGCGTCAGCAGGCGCCGCTAGCTCAGTTGGTTAGAGCAGCTGACTCTTAATCAGCGGGTCCGGGGTTCGAGTCCCTGGCGGCGCACCGACCGGAGGGCCTCCTCGTGAGAACGAGGGGGCCCTTCGTCATGCCCGGGACACCGCTCGCCGGAATGGGACCGGCCCGGAGCCCGCGCCGCTCGACATCGGACTCGACATCACGTCCCCTTTTCGCACTCGCGTCCCAATGAACGCGTATGACCGGTTAACACCGCGTTTCGTATCTTGCGATCATGACGGACGGCGTAGAACCCTATGCTTCAAAGAGCTGTCGATTTAGGGCAGTTGAGACAGTTGGGGGTAGGGCCGGTTGCGACCGTGGAGGGCTGGGGGCCCGCCCGTGAACGACGCCGAGGGGGGCGTCGTGCAACCGGAGGGCCGTCGATTCATGTCCATATGGCGTGAATGAGGCGATGTGACGCCGGCCGGCCAGCGAACGCGTCCGTGACGGCCCAGGGGGACCCGAGCGGGCGGACGAGAACCGACGAACACGCACCCGAGCGTGCGTGCGGGGGGATGACTCATGACGCCGACGCCGACGGGCGCCGCGAAGGAATTCGACAGTACGGAGACGGCCCGGCTCCGGATACCGAACCACCCGGCCACCAGCCTCCGGAAGATCGGGAAGACGCTGCCGAGGTACGACTACGAGCACTACAGCCGGCTCGCCGGTCCGCTCACCCAGCCCGATCCCGGCAAGCCGTACAAGGTGCGGTACCGCTCCCTGCTGTCGCAGGAGCCGCACCGCGTACGGGCGGGCCTCATGCTGGGCGCGGCCCCGCTCCTCTCGCTGATCCTGCTCGGCTGGCTGCTCCAGCCCGTGCACTGGACCGAACGCGACTATCCCGCCTACGACTTCCTGCCGGTGCTGGACACCGTGATGCTGGTCTCGATCGGCCTGATCGAGTTCTTCCGCTGCATGAACGTGCTGTCCAACGCGCATGCCACCCTGGTCGCCCGCGACCCGGTCCCGGTGGTGCCCGAAACCGGCACGAGAGTCGCCTTCCTCACCTCCTTCGTGCCCGGCAAGGAACCCCTCGCCATGGTGACGAAGACCCTGGAGGCCGCCGTCGAACTGCGCCACCGGGGACTGCTGCACATCTGGCTCCTCGACGAGGGCGACGACCCGGAGGTGAAGGAGGTCTGCGCGCGCCTGGGCGTGCGCCACTTCACCCGCAAGGGGGTCCCGGAGTGGAACCAGGCCAAGGGCCCGCACCGCGCCAGGACCAAGCACGGCAACTACAACGCCTGGCTGCGGGCCCACGGCGACGACTACGACTACTTCGCCTCCGTCGACACCGACCACGTACCGCTGCCCAACTACCTGGAGCGGATGCTGGGCTTCTTCCGCGACCCGGACGTCGGTTTCGTCATCGGCCCCCAGGTGTACGGCAATTACGACAACCCCATCACCAAGGCCGCCGAGTCGCAGCAGTTCCTGTTCCACGCCCTCATCCAGCGCGCCGGCAACTTCTACGGCTCCCCGATGTTCGTCGGCACCTCCAACGCCGTACGCATCAAGGCGCTGAAGCAGATTGGCGGCCTGTACGACTCGATCACCGAGGACATGGCCACCGGCTTCGAGATGCACCGCGCCAGGAACCCGGAGACCGGCAGGAAGTGGAAGTCCGTGTACACCCCGGACGTCCTGGCCGTCGGTGAGGGACCGGCCGCCTGGACGGACTTCTTCACCCAGCAGCTCCGCTGGTCACGGGGCACCTACGAGACGATCCTCAAGCAGTACTGGAAGGGCTTCTTCACGATGCCTCCGGGCAGGCTCTTCAACTACACGATGATGATCGTCTTCTATCCGATGTCGGCGCTCAACTGGATCCTGGCGGCCCTGAGTTGTGCCCTCTTCCTCGGGCTCGGGGCATCCGGCGTGAACATCGACCCGACGGTCTGGCTGATGCTGTACGGCAACGCCTCGGCGCTCCAGATCGGCCTGTACGTCTGGAACCGCCGCCACAACGTCTCGCCGCACGAGCCGGAGGGCTCCGGCGGTGTCGCCGGCATGGCGATGTCGGCGCTGTCCGCCCCGGTCTACGCGCGGGCGCTCATGGACGCCGTGCTGCGCCGCAAGAGCACGTTCGTGGTGACGCCCAAGGGCGATTCGGCCAGCCCGGACACGCTGTTCGGGACCTTCCGGATCCATCTGTTCTTCGTCCTGGTCTTCGCCGGCTCGATCATCGCCGGCTTCGTTCTCGGGCACTCCCACCCCGCGATGGTCATCTGGGCGGTCTTCGCCCTGCTCATCACCGCCTCGCCGATCCTCGCCTGGCGCTGGACCGTGCGCCAGGAGCGGAAGCGGTCGCCGCGGGCGCCCGAGGACGTCCGCGCTCCGCAGCGGGTCTCCGCGCCGCGGCAGGAGCGGCACGCCTCCCACGCGCCGCAGCGCAGGCCCGGCTGGGCCGCCGCGACCGGGGAGAGCGACGAGACCGTACGGATCGCCCTTGGGGGACGCGAGAAATGAAGGAGGACGGTGGCCGTCGCCGCCGGTTCCGCCGCCTCGGCATGACCGGGGTGGTGGTGCTCGCGCTGGCCGGGATGAACGGGCCGTGGCTGTACCGCTTCGGAACGGACAGGTACCACCAGTACACGATCGACAAGCCGGAGTACAAAGCCGACAACGGCCACTGGGACATCATCGACTTCCCGCCGGAGTACCGGCTCAACACGATCCACGCGGCCCTGCTGCACACCGGCAGGATCCTGCTGATCGCGGGCTCCGGCAACAACCAGGACAACTTCGACGCGAAGAGGTTCGACACCCGGATCTGGGACCCGGTCAAGGGCACGATCAAGAAGATCCCGACGCCCGTCGACCTGTTCTGCACGGGACACACCCAGCTCGCGAACGGCAATCTGCTGATCGCCGGCGGCACCAAGCGGTACGAGACGCTGAAGGGCGACGTCACCAAGGCCGGCGGGCTGATGGTCGTCCACAACGAGAACCCCGACAAGCCCGTCACGCTGCCCGCGGGCACCCGGTTCACCGGCAAGGAGAACGGCAAGACGTTCGTGTCGAAGGACCCCGTGCTCGTCCCGCGCGCCAAGAAGGTCTTCGACAGGGCGACCGGCGCGTTCCTGCGCAACGATCCCGGCCTCGGCCGCATCTATGTCGAGGCGCGCCGAAGCGGCCAGAAGTACGAGACCGGCACCCAGGACAACTATCGGATAGCGGGCCTGACCGGCATCGGCGCCCGCAACACCTACGGCATAGCCCAGAAGCTCGCCCTGGACAAGAAGGACTTCCAGGGCATCCGGGACGCCTACGAGTTCGATCCGGTCGCCGAGAGGTACATCAAGGTCGACCCGATGAACGAGGCCCGCTGGTACCCGACGCTGACCACGCTCGGCGACGGCAAGGTGCTCGGCCTCTCCGGCCTGGACGAGATCGGCCAGCTCGTGCCGGGCAAGAACGAGGTCTTCGACCCGAAGACCAGGAAGTGGACGTACACCAAGGGCATCCGGCAGTTCCCGACCTACCCGGCGATCTCGCTGATGCAGAACGGCAAGCTCTTCTACTCGGGCTCGAACGCCGGCTACGGACCGGACGACGTGGGCCGCGACCCCGGCGTCTGGGACCTGGCGAGCAACAGGTTCACCAAGCTGGAGGGCCTGAGCGACCCGAACATGATGGAGACGTCCGGCACCGTGCTGCTGCCGCCCGCACAGGACGAGAAGTACATGGTGATCGGCGGCGGCGGGGTCGGCGAGTCCAGGCTGTCCAGCAGGAAGACCCGGCTGATCGACCTCCTGGACAGGAACCCGAGGTTCGTGGACGGGCCCGAGCTGGACAAGGGCACCCGCTATCCGCAGTCCTCGATCCTGCCCGACGACACCGTTCTCGTCTCCGGCGGCTCCGAGGACTACCGCGGACGCGGCGACTCGAACATCCTCCAGGCGCGGATCTACGACCCGAAGGCGAACACCTTCGACCGGGTGGCCGACCCGCTGGTGGGCCGCAACTACCACTCGGGCTCGATCCTGCTGCCCGACGGGCGCGTGATGTTCTTCGGCTCCAACTCGCTCTACGCGGACAAGGCCGACACCAGACCGGCCACCTTCGAGCAGCGCATCGAGATCTACACACCGCCGTACCTCTTCCGGGACGCGCGGCCCTCGCTGTCCGGCGGCCCGAAGACGATCGCCCGCGGCGCCTCGGCGGCCTTCACCTCGGCGCACACCTCGTCCATCAGGACGGCCCGGCTGATCCGGCCGAGCGCGTCCACCCATGTCACCGACGTCGACCAGCGGTCCATCGCCCTGGACTTCACCAGGACGAAGACGGGGATCTCGGTGACGGTGCCGAAGAACCGGAATCTCGTCGAGTCCGGCTGGTACATGCTGTTCGTGACGGACGACCAGGGCACCCCGAGCAAGGCCCAGTGGGTCAAGGTGCCCTGATTCCAGGGAAGTCGCAGGCGAATACGCCTGTACGTGACAGGGGGCGCCCTCCGCTTCTCACGGAGGGCGCCCCCTGTCACGTACGGGGTGCCGCTACTTCGAGGCCTTCGCGAGCCTCAGGGCGTAGTCCGCCCACCAGTCGCCCGCCTTCGGGCCGCCCTTGCACGTGCCGTCCGACTCGCCCGGCCGCTTGACCCACAGGTACGCGTCGACGAGCGGGTCGGCGGTCCTGGTCGTCGGGCTCTCGCCGAGCGCGCGGCCCGGCGGGTTGCACCAGTTCTCGTCGGCCTTGCCCGCCGTGTAGGGGCCGTTGCCGTTGCGGCTGGTGTCGATGACGAAGTGCTTGCCGCCGACCTTCGCGGCCAGCCGCTTGCCGTAGGCGATCGAGTCCTCGGTCGAGTAGAAGTTGGAGACGTTGACGGAGAAGCCGTCGGCCCGGTCGATGCCCGCCGCCCGCAACGGCTGGAAGATCTGGTCGGGGTGGCCCCAGCCGGCGTTGCCCGCGTCCAGGTAGACCTTGGTGTTCTTCAGGGACTTGAGCCTGCCGACGGCGCCCTTGAGGAGGTCGTAGCGCTCCTCCCGGTACTGCTGGGGTGTGCACTGGTTGACCAGGTGCAGGACGGCGTCCGGTTCCAGGATCACCGTGGCGGGGCGGTCCTCGATGCCCCTCGCCACCCCGTCGATCCAGGCCCGGTAGGCGTCGCCGTCGGCGGCGCCGCCCTGCGAGAACTGTCCGCAGTCGCGGTGCGGGATGTCGTAGAGGACCAGGATCGCGGACCGGCCGGACCTCTCGGCGGCCTCGGTGAAACCGCGCGCCTCCCGTTCCGGGTTCTCCGGGCCGATCCACTCACCGGTCGGCCGCTCGGCGATCTTGCGGATCTGTTCGGCTTCCTCGCCCTTGCCCGCCTTGACGTAGGCGGCGACCTGCTCGGCCGCGTTCCCGTGCGGATTCACCCAGAACGGGTCCGCGTTCTTCGGCTGTTGTGTGACCTCGGCTCCGGAACCACCGCCCTTGCCGCCGCCCCCGGAGGAACACCCCGCGAGCAGCAGTGCCGCCCCCAGCACCGCCATGGACGCCCGTGCCCCGGCACCCTTGCTGCCGTACATCCAACTCCCCCTCGGGTGCACCGTCCCAAGTCTCGATCCTGACATACCGACCGCACCGCCGACGAGACCGCGCGGCCCCTGCCGGAGAGCTGTTACAGCCCCGGCATCCCGGGGATACGCGCCGTGCGTGGCCTGGCGGCGCCCGTCGCGGACTTGGCGTCAAAGGGTCTATGAACCGTACCGCTCACCTGTTCTAAGGTGGCCTCAAGTGGCCTCGATACCAGGCCGGTTACCCCGGCCCGATCGCCCCACCTCGGTGGACGGCCCCCAAACCTCCCGCGCCGGCGCCGGGTTACTCCCGCAACCCGTGCGCGCGCGGTCGAGGACCAGCCCGGTCGGCGGCTTCCCGGGGGAGCGGGTCGCCGACCGGGCCCGGTGACCGCACCGGCGCCCGCACCGCCACAGGCCGTCTCACAGCCCGCGGCCCGTGAGATACGCCGAGACGACCACGTTCGCCGTGTAACTGTCGCTCGTCCGGTCGTAGGTTCCGCCGCAGGTGATCAGCCGTAGCTCGGCCCGCCCCGACTTCCTTACGCCGTACGCCTGTTGGGCGTCGAAATGGTCGCGCGGCAGCACCTGGACGTCGTCCACGGTGAACTCGGCGACCGTCCCGTCGTCGCGCATGACCCGGACGGTGTCGCCGGGCTTGACTGAGCTCAGTTTGTAGAAGACGGCGGGCCGGGTCCGGGTGTCGACGTGTCCGACCATCAGCGCGGTTCCGACGGCCCCAGGCCGCACCCCGGCCGCGTACCAGCCGACGACACCCGACTGGTCGAACGGCGGCGGATCGATCGCGCCCCGGCCGTCGAGCCCGCGGGCCACGACGGGGGCCTGCACACCCGTCGAGGGAATGTCGACGCGCTCCGGCCGGGCGTTCCCGAGGGGCTTGAGCGCGGGTGGCAGCCGTACCTCCGGCGGCCGTCCGACCGCCGCCATGTCCCCCGTGGTCGGCGCCGATGTCCCCAGCCGCAGATCCGTCACCTGACGGCCCCACAGCCACAGCCCCAGCAGCAGCACCAGCCAGGCCACACCGGTCAGCAGCCGGCCGGTGCCCGGGGAACGCTCCCGTTCGGCCATGTCAGTCGCGGCCGTCGTGGCCCCGGCGCGCGCTGCGGACCGCGACGACGACCGCGGCGACGCTCGCGAGGACCAGGCCGACCACGGCCTGCTCGGTGCCGGGGCCGGCCGCGTGGGCGTCCACCGAGGCGAGGCGGGCGGTGCCGCCGCCGCCCGCGTGCACGGGCGCGATCGGCGAGGCGGGCTCGACGCTCGGGGAGGAGTCCGGTGCCGGAACGGTGACCGTGCCCCTGACCCGGTCGCGGTGTCCGTCGCAGTCGACCTGGACGGCGTAGCTGCCCGGCCGGAGCGAGGTACGGACGCGGGTCTCGCCGACCAGTCCGCCGCCGCCCCCGCCCGTCAGCAGCGCGTCCGAGACGAACGCGTCCGACGCCGCGGTGCCCGTCCGGCCCGCGCAGCCCATGGCCCGCAACTGGATGTCGCTGCCGGCGCCAGGGGACGCGGGGTTCACGGAGATACCGGCGGGCCCCGCGTCGGCCGCGTACGCGGCGGGTGTGAACGCGGCCGCGACCACCGCCCCCGCGCAGAGAGTGAGTCGCATTGAGCGCATCGTGAAACCTCCAGTCACCTGGAGACTCCCCCTCGGGGCGGCGGCCCGCATCTTCAGGAGGCCACCGCTGCTCCGTACGGGTCTGTCCAGGCCACCGCGGGTTTCGGATCCGCCAGGACCTGTCCGGGGTGCCCGGGGTCCGGATCCGGTCGACGCGCCCCGGGGACTCAGACGCGGTCGACGAGATCCGCGATCGAGTCGACGATCTTCGACGGGCGGTACGGGTAGCGCTCGATCTCCTCCCGCGTGGTCAGCCCGGTCAGGACGAGGAAGGTCTGCATCCCCGCCTCCAGACCGGCCAGGACGTCGGTGTCCATGCGGTCGCCGATCATCGCGCTGGTCTCGGAGTGCGCGCCGATGGCGTTCAGGCCGGTCCGCATCATCAGCGGGTTCGGCTTGCCCGCGAAGTACGGCTGCTTGCCGGTGGCCTTGGTGATCAGCGCGGCGACCGCGCCGGTGGCCGGCAGCGGGCCCTCGGTGGACGGGCCGGTCTCGTCCGGGTTGGTGGCGATGAACCGGGCACCGCCCTTGATCAGCCGGACCGCCTTGGTCATGGCCTCGAAGGAGTAGGTACGGGTCTCCCCGAGGACCACGTAGTCCGGTTCGTGGTCGGTCAGGACGTACCCGATGTCGTGCAGCGCGGTGGTCAGGCCCGCCTCGCCGATGACGTACGCGGTACCGCCGGGCCGCTGGTCGTCCAGGAACTCGGCGGTGGCGAGGGCGGAGGTCCAGATGTTCTCGACGGGCACGTCCAGGTCCATGCGCTTGAGCCTGGCGTGCAGGTCGCGGGCCGTGTAGATGGAGTTGTTCGTCAGGACCAGGAAGGGCTTCCCGGACTCCCGCAGCTTCTTGATGAAGGCGTCGGCGCCGGGGATCGGCACACCCTCGTGGATGAGGACACCGTCCATGTCGGTGAGCCACGACTCGATCGGCTTGCGCTCTGACATGTGCTGGGTCTCCTGCCGTCCTGGCGTACGCACGCACTCGATCCGGGGGCGCCGGAACGACGTCGTACCGACGCCCCCAGCCTAGTCAGGACGGCATGCCCCCGACCGGGCCGGAACGGTCGCGGACACCGTGCTGCCACGACCCGGCCGTTCGGACACCACGGAAACGACCGTCACAGACCCCGTTCCCGCCACGGCTTCCGGTGTCAGCGCCGGTCAGCGCCCGCGCGGGCGCAGCCGCCGCGCCAGGGCGAGCAGTCCGGCTCCGGCGGCGACCAGCGCGAGCGCGAGCGCGGCCAGTCCCACCCGGTTCGGCCTGCCGGTTCCGGTCCTGGCCAGCTGGTCCGCGGCCGGCGCGGTCACACCGGTCGCGGCGCTGCCGGTCGCCGTGCCCGTACCGGGACTGGCGTCGACACCGGGACCGGGACCGGCACTGGCACTGGCACTGGCACTGGCACTCGCACCAGGGCTCGCGCCGGTGTCGGTACCGGTGTCCACGGTGCCGCCCTGGTCGTCGCCCCGGCCCGCTGGCTTGTCCGTCTCCGCAGGCTTGTCCGTGCTCTTGGTGTCGTCCTCGACGCCGAACCGGTAGGCGTTCGACTCGCCCACCCAGTCGCCGTCGTCGTCGTGCTTCTGGACGACGGCCGCGTTCGCGACGACGGTGTTCGGGGCGGTCGCGTCCGGGGTCAGGGAGAGCCGCACCTTCACGGTGAGGGTGCGGCCGGGGGCCACGGTGAACCCGGGGAAGCCGTCGTCGAACGGCCCCACGTTCTCGGCCTCGTCGCTCCTCTCGAACTTCACCGCGTGGGCCCGCTCCCCCTCGTAGAACTCCAGTCGCGCCTGCTCCGGCCGCAGCGTCCGCTTCTCGTCCACGAGGACGACCACCGGATGGATCGCACCGCAGGTGTGCGCCGTGGTGTTGGTGAGGTCGATGTACCAGGTACCGAAGTCGCCGCCGGCCCGGTAGGCGTCGGGGCCACCGTGGATACGGGTCTTGATCGGGAAGTCATGGGTGTCGGACGAGACGCAGGCGGGGTGGGCGTCCAGCGCGTGCGCCGGGGTGGGCGTGAGCGTCACCCACAGGGCGAGAGCGGTCGGGGCGAGGGCGGTCGGAGCGAGCGGATGGGACGTACGCAGTCGCATGAGGAGCCTTTGGCCGATCGGGAGGGGGCGGGGATCGGGAGGATCGAAAGCGTCAGTCGATGCCGGGCAATGGCCACGCGACCCTGGCACGCGCGACCTCCACCCACGCACCGCCACCCGTGAAGCCACCCCCGTTCGGCCCCCCGGATCCCCTCACCTGGCCCGCACGCGCCGGGCCGTATCCCCTTCGCTCAGCCCTCTCCCCGCCCGAACAGCGGGGCCAGCAGGAGTTGGGCCGCGCCCTCGGCCACCCCTCGCGCTCCGCCGGGTGCCACCCGGACCGGCACCGGGGCGCCGCCCCCTTCACGCCGGGCCCGTTCCTCCAGGACGGCCCCGACACCGCGTACGAAGACCTCCTCGTGAGCGGCGACCGTACGACCGCCCAGCAGCACGAGGTCGATGTCGAGCAGCCCCACCAGATTCGCCGCCCCGGCCCCGAGCACCCTGGCCGCCTCGGCCACGGTCCCCCGGCCCACCGCTTCCAGACACAGCACCTCGATGCACCCCCGGTTCCCGCACTCGCACAGCGGCCCGTCCAGCTGGATGACCTGGTGCCCGAACTCCCCGGCCCCGGTACGGGCTCCCCGGTGCACGACCCCGCCGATCACGAGCCCGGCTCCCAGTCCCGTACCGAGATGCAGATACGCGAAGGACCCGCCGCCCGCGAAGCCGGTACCGGTACCGGTCCCCACCGCGACCCCGAACGCCGCCGCGTTGGTGTCCTTGTCCACGACCACCGGCAGCCCGAGCCGCCCGGCCAGCGCGTCCCGCAGCGCGAACCCGTCCCACTCGGGGAAACCCGTGACCCGGTGCAACACCCCCAGGGTGTGATCGAGGGGCCCCGGCAACGCGACCCCCACGCCCAGCGGGGACACCCCGCCGAGCAGGGCCGACACCTCGCCGGCCGCCCCCTCGACCACCGCGTCGGCCCCGGCCCCCAGGTCCAGTGGCGCGCGCCGCTCGGCCACCACGGCCCCGGTGAGATCGCAGAGCACCGCGGTCAGCTCGTCCCGGTCCAGGTGCAGCCCGACCGCGTGCCCCGCCTCGGGTACGAGCCGCAGGACCGTACGGGGCTTGCCGCCCGTGGACGCGCGGCGCCCCGCCTCCGTCGCGAGACCGTCCGCCCGCAACCGCGCGGTGATCTTGCTGACGGCCTGCGGGGTCAGTCCGGTCCGCTCGGCGAGTTCCAGACGGCTGATCCCGGCGGCCCCCGCCGTGCGCAGCAGGTCGAGCACCAGCGCCGCGTTGTGACTGCGCAGCGCCGGCAGGTTCACCCCGGCCGCCCCAGCACCCGAGCCGGTCCCCGGACTCCCGGCCACACCCTGACCCCCGAAAACACCGGAAGCCCCGAGCGCACCTTGGTTCCCGAAGCCGCCAGAGGCCCCAGGCACACCCTGCCCGCCGGAGCCGCCAAAGGCCCCGGCCGCACCCTGATCCGCGAAAACACCGGAAGTCCCGGGTACACCTGGATTCCCAGGGATCCCCGGCATCCCGGCCCCACCCACATCGGTCCTGTTCACACCACCCATTGTCCCCCGCGCTTGCACTTTGGCAACAGCGTTGCGAAAGTAGGAGCCATGACAGGCATGACTGGTACTGGTACGCCCCTTCGCGTGGGTCTCGTCGGCTACGGCCTCGCGGGTTCCGTTTTCCACGCCCCGCTGATCGCCACGACCGAGGGGCTCGCCCTCGACACGGTCGTCACCACCCATCCGGAGCGTCAGGCGCAGGCCCGCTCCGAGTTCGGCGACGGACTCCGGTTCGCCGCCACGCCCGACGAACTGCTGGCGCGCGCCGACGAACTCGACCTGATCGTCATCGCGTCCCCGAACAAGACCCACGTCCCGATCGCGACCGCCGCCCTGAAGGCCGGCCTCCCCGTGGTCGTGGACAAGCCCATCGCCGGGACGGCGGCGGACGCCCGTGAGCTGGCCGCCCTGGCCGACGAGCGCGGCCTGCTGCTCTCCGTCTTCCAGAACCGCCGCTGGGACAACGACTTCCTGACCCTGCGCAAGCTGTTCGCCGAGGGCGAGCTGGGCGACGTCTGGCGCTTCGAGTCCCGCTTCGAGCGCTGGCGCCCGCAGCCGAAGGGCGGCTGGCGCGAGTCCGGCGACCCGGCGGAGATCGGAGGCCTCCTCTTCGACCTCGGCAGCCACCTCGTCGACCAGGCGCTCGTCCTCTTCGGCCCCGCGGCCTCGGTGTACGCCGAGTCGGACGTCCGCCGTCCGGGCGCGCTGACCGACGACGACACGCTCATCGCGATCACGCACGAGAGCGGGGTCCGCTCCCACCTCTACGTCTCCGCGACGACCGCCCAGCTCGGCCCGCGCTTCCGCGTCCTCGGCTCGCAGGCCGGCTACGTCAAGTACGGCCTCGACCCGCAGGAGGCCGACCTGCGCGACGGCAAGCGGCCCGGTGTCACGGCCGAATGGGGTATCGAGCCGGAGGCCCTGTGGGGCCGCGTCGGCTCCGGCGAGTCCCCGCTGACCGGCGGCGGCCGCCCCGAGCCGACGGTCCCGGGCGCGTACCCCGCGTACTACGCGGCCGTCGCCGCCGCGATCCGTGACGGCGGCCCCAACCCGGTCAGCGCCCACGAGGCCGCCGCCGCCCTCGACGTCCTGGAGGCGGCCCGCCGCTCCGCCCACGAGGGAGTGGTGGTGTCCCTGTGAACGCGCCCGTCGCACCGGAGATCGCCGAGCTGATCACCGAGCTGGAGGAACAGGAGCGCCGTCTGACGCTCCCCCGCTTCACCCACGACGACGCCTGGACCCTCGGCACCCTCCTCGTCGAGCTGGCCCGCGAGCGGGGCGCGCCGGTCGCCGTCGACATCCGCCGCGGTGGCCAGCAGCTCTTCCACGCGGCGCTCCCGGGTTCCACCCCGGACAACGACGCCTGGATCGACCGCAAGCGCCGCGTCGTCGAGCGGTACGGCTGCTCCTCGCTGCTGGTCGGCTCGCGCTTCCGCGCCAAGGGCACGACGTTCGAGGAGTCCTCGCGCCTCGACCCCGACACGTACGCGGCCCACGGGGGCGCGTTCCCGATCGCCGTGACGGGCGCGGGAGTCATCGGCACGGTCGTGGTGTCGGGCCTGCCCCAGGTCGAGGACCACAAGATGGTGGTAGAGGCCCTGGAGAAGTTCCTCTCCGCCTAGCGAATCGGTTCCCCGCGCCCCGTCAGGGGCGCGGGGAACTGCGCGAGCAACCACGACGCACCCGCGGCGAACGACGGACACCAGAGCCCCGTCAGGGGCGCGAGGAACGGCGCGACCAGCCACAATGCACCCGCGGCAAAAGACTCACCCCAGCCCCAGCGGACCCCAACCGCGAACCAAGCGGAGCGCTTACGCGTTCTTGAGTTCCTGCCGCTGCCGCCCCAGCCCCTCGACCTCCAGCTCGACGACGTCACCCGCCCGCAGATACGGCTTCGGCTCGGGCTGACCGAGGGCCACCCCGGCCGGCGTCCCGGTGTTGATGACATCACCGGGGTACAGCGTCATGAACCGGCTGACATACCGGACGACCTCGGCGACCGGGAAGATCTGCTCGGCCGTCGTACCGTCCTGCTTGAGCTCACCGTTCACCCAGAGCCTCAGCGACAGCGCCTGCGGGTCCGGGACCTCGTCCGCGGTCACCAGCCACGGACCCAGCGGGTTGAACGTCTCGCAGTTCTTGCCCTTGTCCCAGGTGCCGCCGCGCTCGATCTGGAACTCGCGTTCGGACACGTCGTGCGCCACCGCGTACCCGGCGACATGCGCGAGCGCCTCCGCGTCGGACTCCAGATAGCGGGCGGTACGGCCGATGACGACCGCCAGCTCGACCTCCCAGTCGGTCTTCTCCGACCCGCGCGGCACGAGCACCGTGTCGTTCGGCCCGACCACGGTGTCCGCCGCCTTGAAGAAGATCACCGGCTCGGCGGGCGGCTCGGCCCCGGTCTCCCGGGCGTGGTCGTGGTAGTTCAGCCCGATGCACACGACCTTGCCGATCCGGGCCAGCGGCGGACCGACGCGCAGTCCGGCCGCGTCCAGCGCGGGCAGCTCACCGGCCGCCGCGGCGGACCGGATCCGGCCGAGCGCCGCGTCGTCGGCGAGCAGCGCCCCGTCGATGTCCGCGACGACGCCCGACAGATCCCGCAAGGTCCCCCCGGCGTCGAGCAGCGCGGGCCGCTCCGACCCCGCCGTACCGACTCGCAGCAGCTTCATGGTCACCATCTCCCTCGATCGCGGGCCGTCGACCGACGGGTGCGGCCGTCGGAGGACCGGCCGATCCTCCAAGCTCGCCGGTCCAGTCCGCAAGACCCCGTTCACGGACTGGACCGGCGCGAGCTGTGGCCGTAAGCCTGTCAGGCGAGGGCCACGGCCGCGGGCGCCGCACCCGGCATGTCCCGGTAGAGCGCCGCCCGCTCCACCGCGCTCCAGGTCGTACTGGTCACGACGTACAGCGCGGCCGCCAGCGGCACCACGGCCACGGTGAACAGCGTGAAGAAGGACATGAACGGCATGAACTTGGCGACCGAGGCGAGGGCCGCCTGCTCGCCTTCGCCCACGGGCGGCGCGGCGGCGGTCATCTTCTTCGTACGCACGTAGTTGAAACTCGCCACGCCCGCGACGACGGCGAAGAGGACCAGGTAGACGAGACCGGCCGGCCCGAAGAGGCCGCCGTCGCCGAGCGCGTCCGCCCACCGGCCCCCGAGCGGCGCGGCGAACAGCTTGTGCCCGAGCAGGGTGTTGGCCTCGCCGCCGATCGTGGAGCTGGAGAACAGGTGGTAGAGCAGGAAGAAGGCCGGCATCTGGAACAGGCTGGGCAGGCATCCGGAGAGCGGCGACACCTTCTCCTCGGCGTGCAGTTCCATCAACGCCTTCTGGAACTTCTCGCGGTCCTTCCCGTGCTTCTTCTTCAGCTCGGTGATCCGCGGCTGAAGCGCCGCGCGCGCCCGCTGCCCGCGCGCCGACGCCCGCGACAGGGGATGCACGAGCAGTCGTACGAGCGCGGTGAACAGGATGATCGCGGCGGCGGCCGCCGAATCGTGGAACAGGGGCTGGAGCAGGTCGGCGATCTGCTCGACCAGGTGTGCGAACGCGGACATGAACGTGGACATGGGTGAGCCCTCCGGGGGTCTCGTCGTGCCGGGAGTACGGAATGCGGCATGACGACCCGCGCGGGTCACCTGGGCTGGAGAGTCACCAGAGTGGTGAGCCCCCAGGGCGGGACTCACCAAGGGTGGTGATTCACCGAGTGTGGAGATTCACCAGGCGTGGTGGTTCACCAGCGGTGGAGGGGTGCCCTACGCGGTCGCCGGGAGGGCGTGTCCGGGTGCCCTGGGCCGCGGCCGTCCACTGGCGTCCGGATCGCGTTGCGGCAGGAAGGCCGTGCGGCGGGCGCGGTCACGGATGGCCGTACGCACCTGAGTGGGCGGCACGACGGGCGCGCAGCGCGCCACGATGAGGGAGCAGGCCACGAAGGCGGACCCGGCCGCCGCGGTCGCGGCGAACGCGACGGTGGCGGTGAGGCTGCCGGTGTCGAGCAGGGCGACGTCGAGGAGCAGGAGCAGCAGCACGGCGGCGGGGCGGGCGTTGGCCCAGGTGCGGATCATCGGCTGCCCCCCTCTCGTACGCGCCGCGCCCCTCCTACGAGGGGCGCGTGTCCTTCCTTTGGTTATACAGGATGCTTCTCGACCGACCGCCCGGTATCCGTCCCGGCAGGGTTTCGAGAGGCCATCCCGACAATCGGCCTGCCCTGGTCCGCCCCGGCCGAATCACGGAATTCCGCCCGGCAGGCATACGGGAATCCATCTCGCCCGGCTCACGGGAGTCGGCGCCCGTCGACTACCGGGAATCCGCCTGAACCGGCGTGGGGGAACCCGCTCGGACCGGCGTGCGGGAGTCGGCCCCCGCCGGCTTCCGGGGTTCCGTGTCGACCGGCTCCAGCAGTCGCCTCGGCCCGAGCAGGGCCCGGCTGACCGGGTCCGCCGGGTCCCGGTCGAGTCCGGGGCCCGGTGTCATCTCGACGTCCGGGACGGGCACGACGATCGCGCAGACGGGGCATTCGCCGTACGGGCCGAGTTCCGTGCCGCAGGCGGCGTGCCGGAAGTAGCGCAGCCGGCTCTCGGAGAAGTGCTCGCGGCCCCACAGCCCGAGCGAGCGCAGGGTGGGCCACAGGGCGATACCGCGGTCGGTCAGGACGTACTCGTCACGCGGCGGCGACTCCTGGTAACGGCGCTTTTCGAGGATGCCCTCGGCGGTGAGCGCCTGGAGGCGGGCCGCGAGCACGGCACGGGGGATGCCGAGGTGAACGAGGAAGTCGTTGTAGCGCCGTACGCCGTAGAGCGCGTCGCGGATGACGAGGAGCGTCCAGCGTTCGCCGACGATCTCCAGCGCGCGGGCGATCGAGCACTCCTGCGTCGCGTAGTCCTTGCCCAGAGCCATCCCCCCACTGTAGCCACTTTCCGACATGTTGGTTCAGTGAACGAACCTAGGGTGTTACGGTCTACTCGTATCGAAGGTTCATTGATCGAACCGACTCAGGGAAGTGAAGGGGCAGGCCATGACCCGGCTCGACCGGACCGACACCAGCACGCAGCCCGCGCACGCCACCGCACCCTCCGGGGGCGCTGGGACGTCGGCCTCAACCTCAACCTCACCGAACGGTTCGCCCCGCGCCCCTTCCTCCGCCCCGCAGGTCTCCGGGGTCTCGGCGGCCTCCTCGGCCGCCTCCCCGGCGGAGAACACCCCGCGGGCCACCCCGACCCTCGCCCTGACCAGCACCGCCACCGCCGTGGCCCTGATGACGTACACGGCGCCGATGGTCACGCTCCCCGACACCGCGGCCGCGCTGCACACCTCGGTCTCCGCGCAGGCCTGGCTGCTCAACGGCACCCCGCTGGGGCTGGCCGCGCTGCTCCTCGTCGCGGGCAGTCTCGCGGACGACTACGGCCGCCGCCGGATCTTCCTGGCCGGCACCGTCGCCCTCGGCGTCACCACCGCCCTGGGCGCGCTCGCGGGCTCGACCTGGCTGTTCACCCTGACCCGGATCGCCCAGGGCGCGGCGAGCGCGGCGATCCTCGCGAGCAGCCTCGGACTGATCGTGCACGCCTTTCCGACCCCGCGCGGGCGGCTGCACGCGACGGGGGTGTGGGGCGCGTTCGTCAGCGCCGGCATCGCGGCGGGCCCGCTCCTCGCGGGGGCCATAGCGGGCTGGAACTGGCGGATGGCGTACGCCGTCCTGGGCGCCGCCGCGCTGGTCGTGGCCCTCCTCGGAACCCGCGCCCTGACCGAGTCCCGCGCGCCCCGCGGCGGCCGGCCCGACCTGGCGGGGGCGCTGACCTTCGGCCTCGCGCTGGTGTCGCTGGTGGCCGCGCTGACGCTCGGCCGCGACGGCTGGCTGCGCGCGCCGGTGGGGCTGCTGCTCGCGGCGTTCCTCGTCCTGATGGCCGTGTTCGTCGCCGTCGAACGCCGTTCCCGCACCCCCATGATCGACCTCGGACTGCTCCGGCACCGCCGCTTCCTCGCCTCGTCGGCTGGCGGCCTCTTCATGGGCCTCGCGGTGATCGGCCTGTTCAGCTTCCTGCCGGCGCTGCTCCAGCGGACGCTCGGGCTGTCCGCCATGGACACCGCCTGGCTGTTCCTCCTGTGGTCCGGCCTCTCCTTCACGGTCGCCCTCCAGGCCCGCCGTCTCGCCGGCCGGGTCTCGCACCGCCATCAGCTCGCCCTCGGTTTCGCGTTGCACGCGGCCGGCGTCCTGACGATGCTCGGCGCGATCGGCGCCGACTCCTGGCCGCGCCTGCTCCCGGGCTTCGTGATCTCCGGGGTGGGCAGCGGGCTGCTCAACGCCGCGCTGCCGCTGCTCGCCGTCGAGTCCGTGCCCGCGACCCGCGCCGCGATGGGCTCGGGCGCCCAGCAGACCTTCCGCTACATCGGTTCATGCGCCGGGGTCGCCCTCACGATCGCCCTGGTCACCTCCACCGGCGGTCCGGCGCACGGCGCGAACATCGCGATCATCGTCTCGGCGGGGCTCGCCGCACTGGCGGCTGCGAGCGTCCTGGTGCTGCGGGAGCGGGCGTGAGCCTGCGGGGCCGGGCGTGAACCTGCCGGGTCGGACGTGAGCCTGCGGGGCCGGGCGTGAGCCTGCCGGGTCGGCGGCGGGGCAAGGGGCCGGCAGGGCCGGGCGCGAGTCAGCGGGGCCGCATCGAGGTGAGCTTCCCCCACACCGCCATGCGGTACCGGGAGGTGTACTCGGGGGTGCACGTGGTGAGCGTGATGTAGTACCCGGGTTCGCTGTACCCGTACGACGGCCGGACGGTGCTGCGCGGCACCGGGCGGATCACTCCGCCGTCCCGCGAGGAGGTCCGCGGAAGCGTCCGGTCGACCGTGTACGTGTAGACGGCGGCCCTCGTCTCGACGGTGATCGTGTCGCCGCGCCGGAGCCGCGGGAGGTACCGGAAGGGCTCACCGTGCGTGTTCCGGTGCCCGGCGAGCGCGAAGTTGCCTGCCTGGCCCGGCTGTTGGGTCTCCTTGTAGTGGCCGACGTAGCCCTTGTTGAGGACGTCCGCCTTGCTGACGCCCTCGGCGACGGGCACCCGGAGGGAGAGCCGGGGAATGCTGAGGACGGCGTAGGCCTGGGACCAACGGGGCCGCGCCTGAACGCCGGACGAGGAGGACTGCCCTGGGGGCCGTCCAGCACCCCCGGCTGCGGTCTTCCCCTCGCCGGTGTTCCCGTCGCCGGTTCCCCCGGTGCCTGAACCGCCGCCGGCGCCGGGAGAGGTGGACCCCGGGTCCGGACTCCCCCACTCCCGCTCCAACGCCTGCACCTTGCGCTCCGCGCCGTGCCGCGCCTCCCGGTTGGTCCACCACAGCTGGTGCACGACCAGGAGGAGCAGCACCACTCCGACGGTGACGAGCACCTCGGCACCGCTCCAGACCGCGCGCCGGTACGCGGCCCGCCGTCGCCGCGTGCCGTGGTGAACGACCCCCGGAGCCCGCATCCGTACGCCCCCTTCGCCGGGCGCACGATAGGCGCCGTCCCGCCAACTCGCCAGCCCCGCGCGGCTCCTGTCCGCACCGACGCCCCTCCGCCCGCCCACGGACCACCGGCGGACCACCCACAGACCCCACGCCCAGACCCACCCGCAGATCACCCCGTGGACCATCCACCAGATCACCCGCGGACCACCCACCAGGCCATCCGCGGACCACTCGCCGGATCGGTCGCGGGCCACCCGCAGGCTCGGCCGCAAGGCTTCCTCCACCGGTTTTAGAAAGGGCTGTCACAACTCTCGACAACCCCACACGCCACACCCGATGCTTCCTGATGGCATCAGTGGGACGGGCAAGCGCCGGCGGGGACGAGCCGGCGGCCGAGTTCGAAGTCGAGTCGAAATCGACGGCCAACTCCGTTGGTAAGAGCGGAAGTTGTGCCGAGACGGACGGAGAAGCCAGCCATGATCCGACGCAGAACACTTCTGGCCGCCGCGGGCGGTACGGTCCTCGGCGGCGCCCTGGCGACGGGCACCGCCCGCGCGGACGCGACGATCGCCGTCAACCCCGCGACGACGTACGGGAAATGGGAGGGGTGGGGCACCTCGCTGGCGTGGTGGGCCAATGTCTTCGGCGCCCGCGACGACTTCGCCGACCTCTTCTTCACCACCAAGTCGACGACGTACAACGGCGCTTCGCGCCCAGGTCTGGGACTGAACATCGCCCGCTACAACCTCGGGGCGTCCAGTTGGAACAGCGTGGGCGGCGAGACCATGACCGCCTCCGCCAACATCCCCTCCTTCAAGCAGATCGAGGGCTACTGGCAGGACTGGAACAACGAGGACCCGACGTCGTCGGCCTGGAAATGGACGGCGGACGCCACCCAGCGCACCGCCCTCACCAAGGCGACGGCACGCGGCGCGACGAGCGAGCTGTTCGCCAACTCCCCGATGTGGTGGATGTGTTCGAACCACAACCCGTCGGGCGCGTCCGGCGGCGGCAACAACCTCCAGTCCTGGAACTACCGCCAGCACGCCTCCCACATGGCGGCGGTCGCCCTCTACGCGAAGACGAACTGGGGCGTGAACTTCGCCACCGTGGAGGCGTTCAACGAGCCCTCCTCCAACTGGTGGACGTCCACCGGCACCCAGGAGGGCTGCCACGTGGACGCGTCCGTCCAGTCGGCCGTACTTCCCTATCTGCGCAGCGAGTTGGACACGCGGGGCCTGACGTCCACCAAGATCTCCGCGTCCGACGAGACGAGCTACGACCTGGCCCGTACGACGTGGGGCTCCTTCAGCTCGACGACCAAGGGCCTGGTCAACCGGGTCAACGTGCACGGCTACCAGGGCTCGGGCGGCCGCCGGGACCTGCTCTACACGGATGCCGTGACGTCGTCCGGCAAGGCCCTGTGGAACTCCGAGTACGGCGACGGCGACGGCACCGGCCTCACCCTGGCGAGCAACCTCCTCCTCGACTTCCGCTGGCTGCACCCGACCGCCTGGGTCTACTGGCAGGTGATGGACCCGACGGCGGGCTGGGGCATGATCAAGTACGACGCGAGCACCCTGACGGCGGGCGCGGTCGAGACGAAGCTCTATGTGATGGCCCAGTTCAGCCGTCACATCCGCCCGGGCATGACGATCGTGGACACGGGCGTGGACTACGCGGCGGCGGCGTACGACGCGACGGCGAAGCGCCTGGTGATCGTCGCGGCGAACAAGGCGACGTCCGCCCAGACCCTGACCTTCGACCTCTCCCGCTTCACCACGGTCTCCGGCGGCACGAGCGGGCTGGTCCCCCGCTGGAACACCCTGACGTCAGGCGGCGGCGACCTCTACACGTCCCACTCGGACACCTACCTCAGCGGCAAGTCCCTCGCGGTGCCGTTCGCGGCGGGGGCGGTGCAGACGTTGCAGGTGGACGGGGTGGTGGTTTGAGGCTTGGCCTGAGGGGGCCGCGGCGACACGAGCCGCCGCGGCCCGTCGGCCGACCGCCCGACGGGCGCTCGGCCAACGCGATGGCGCGATGACGTGTTCCGGAATATGCCATCGGGGACTCCCGCGTCTCTGGCCTGCAGGTCTCTCTCCTTGGCGGCCCGACGGCAGTACGGTGTCCCCCATGCGCCCCGACACGCCTGCCGAGAACGTCGACCACACCGCCGAAGCGGCTCGCCTGGAGCGGACCGCCGGCCTGTATCCGGAGGACGCCGAGCACCTGCTCCTGCAAGCCGCGGCCCACCTCGAACTGTCCGGCGACCGCCCCGGCGCCACCACCCTCTACGACAGCCTGCTCGCCTCGGACACTCCCCTGGAGAAGCCCTATCTGGTACGCGCCCTCAAGGCGTCGAACCTGTGGGAGTACGACCACGAGGCCGAGGCGCGCGCGATCATCGACGGAGTCAGGGCGGCGGCCCCGCTCGACCCGGCCCCCTGGGTGATCGTGGCGGAGGCCCTGGAGTCGCACGACGAACTGGAAGCGGCGCAGGACACGTTCACGCAGGGAACGGTCCTGCTCCTGACGGACGTACCGGAGCCCCCGTACGCCACGCTCCCGCTCCTCTTCGGCCGCCACCGCGTGCGCCGCATGCTGGGCGCGGCCCACGACGAGTGGGACGCCCTGGCCGACACCCTGCACTCGTCCCCGATCTCCCTGGACGAACTCCACGACCCGAAGCGGGTCTGGTCCCTGGGCTCGGACAACCCCGCGGAACTCCAGGCCGAGATCACCCGCCTCCAGGCCGAACTGAGCACCTACCGCGAGGCGCTCTCCCGCCCCTTCCCGGTGGCGGTCCTGCACTGGTCGGCCCCCGAACTCGCCGAACTGACCGCCGCGTACCCGGACCTCACCACCGAGTACCCCTCCCACGAGGAGCACCTCGCGACCATAGAGGCGTCCCTCCGCGAACTGGCCACGTCCGGCACCCCGAACCTCGGCATCGTGACAGCCACAGTCCCGTCCTACGAGGCCTTCGCCGCCTCGGAGGCCGCGTCCCCGGCGGACACGATCCTGCTCCCCCAGTACGCGACGACGCTGGCGGCCCGGGGGCTGGCTGTGGCTTGGCCGCCGCAGCGGGGGGAGGGGTGCTGGTGCGGGTCGGGGGCGGCTTATGGGGAGTGTCACGGGCAAGCTGCCTCTGACCCCGCGTCGTGAGCTGACCCTCAGCCATTGACACCAAAGGCTTCACAAAAACGAGGTCAGCCGAAGCCTCATTGCGTACGGTCAAGAGATCGGCGGCCACTGCTATCTGAGGGGGTACCACACAATGCCCAAGGAATTTTCGATCGAAGAAATTGAAGTCGAAGACGAAGAGCAAGAGCAGGTCAGCGAGTACGACATCGTCTCGTCACCCAACGACTTCAACACTCTAACCATTAACAGCTTCATCAGCCAAGGAGCCATCCAGACACCCGGATTTCAGCGGAACTATGTATGGGACATCAAGCGGGCATCCAAGCTCATTGAGTCGCTCATTCTAGGGCTTCCAGTTCCCCAGGTGTTCCTCTACGAGGAGAATCGAAACAGATTCCTTGTCATAGACGGGCAGCAGAGACTCCTGACAGTCCACTTCTTCATGAAAGGACGTTTCCCCAAAAAAGAAAAGCGTGGCGAGCTCAGGAAGGCACTCAATTCAGGGGCAGGGCTGACTGAAGAACTCCTGGCAGATGATGAATTCTTCACGCCTTTCAAACTTCAACTGCCAAAGCTGCCCAATGGATCCCCTAATCGATTCTCACGCCTAACTTACGAAACCCTCGACGACTATCAAACCCAATTCAATCTCCGAACAATTCGAAACGTAATCGTCAAGCAGATCAACCCGAAATACGACGACTCTTCCATCTTCGAAATGTTCAATCGCCTCAACACAGGCGGAGTAAACCTCAACACTCAAGAAATCCGAGCAAGCCTCTACCACTCGAAGTTCTTCGAGAATCTATTCTCCCTGAACGAAAATAAAGAGTGGCGATCCATTCTTGGCACGACAGATCCAGATTTCCGGATGCGGGACATCGAGATCATCCTGCGGGCCCTATCTCTCAACCACGGGACAGATGCATACTCGGGCTCAATGATAAGTTTCATTAATTCATTCTGCAAGGAGGCGCAGGGATTTAACGAAACCCAAGTAACTCAGGTCACTAAAGACTGGGAATGGTTCCTCGAAACAATTCAAGGCTGGGACGAATGGACGTTCTGGCCTGGACAGAAGAAGTTTAGTGCACTATTTTTCGAATCAGTTTACTGTGCGGCGCAGACTCTTCGCAAGGAGGGTTATGACATGAAGAAACTGGACCCTGCAAAAGTCGCGGCTTTTGGACGCAGCAAAGATTTTTCCGCCTTCTCGCAAGAAGGATCTACAAAGACAGCGAACGTCAAAGGCCGGCTCACCGCAACCTGCAATCTCATGCGTACGCTTCTCGAAGAGGTGTCACAGTGAGCCTGCCCGCGAAACCGGTAGCACTCCTGTACAACGACCAACAGCAGATGCTGGCGGAACTCCAGGTTCGCGAGCCCTCCTTCCACTCAACCCTGCAGACAATGCTGCCAAAGGTTCTCCTCCTCGCCGCCGCGAGCGAGTTTGAGCATTACGTGTGCCTGCATTTGCGAGGCTACGTACGCGAGCATGTGACTGCTCCAGGGATCGCTTCCCTAGTAGACCAAAAGGCCATCAGCCGACAATATCACACCTACTTCAATTGGCCTCGCAGAAAGGCTGGCCCTTTTTGGGCCCTTTTTGGAAAAGAACAGAAGAAGGTAATTGAGGCCGAGATAGCGGCGAAGGAGCCAATACGCGACGGCCAAGAAGCATTCCTTGAGATAGGGGCTGTTAGAAACGAACTCGTCCACAGCAACTATGCGACATTCACCCTGAACAAGACAATCGAGGAAGTTTACGACCTCTATCTCAAAGGGTCAGCTTTCGTCGATGAACTCCCGCGCTTGCTACGCGTGCCAGTCGACACCAGCGATCAAACTTCCGCCCTAACGTGAGGCCTTCGTTGACGAGCCATCAAGACGACACTCTGCCCATTGACATTTCGACAGTCACGGCAAGCACTAACGCCGACGACGAAGAGTTGAAAAGGGTTCGCGAACATCTTCTCAAATTGGACCCTGAAGGAAAAAAGTTTGCAGTAATTCTGCGAAATACGATAGACCAGCTCCTCGACGGGGAAAACACTGGGCGTTACGACTGGCGCCAGCTTCACAAAACTGAAAAGACTCACGCCGGGACTCTCGTAGAGATCAACCTGCAGCGAGAGTTTGATTTCAACTCGGGCCGAGATATGGACTATGAGATCGTCGGCGTGGATGTGGACTGCAAGTTCTCTCAGGACTTGGGTGGGTGGATGATCCCTCCCGAAGCCATGGGAGAGATTTGCTTGGTCGTGTGGGCCGATGACCAAGTCAGCAAGTGGAGCGCAGGGCTCTTCCGAGCAGACAAAGAGAAACTCACCCGGAATGGACTAGTGACTAGGAAGGGAAACCGGGACCACAAGTACCGGCTCAACAAATCGAACCTATATCTCGTCGACTGGCTGTGGCATCTGCAGCCACTCAAAAAAAATCTCCTACTTCATCTTGATAATGAAACACGCCGAGCACTCTACGAACCCACGTCGGGCCAGAAACGCGTCAACGAGCTATTCCGGCGCGTACAAAGGAGCAGAATTGATCGCAACGTAGTCAGGACGCTGGCCCAACAACATGACTACATGGCCCGCGTACGAGACGACAAAGACCGCATACGCGCCCGGCCGGCCCTGAGAGAAGAGGGATATATAATTCCTGGTGACTCTCGGAACCATCGAGCCGTTGCGCAAGCACTCGGAGGACCGGTTCCGGAAAAGGGCGAGTTCGTAAGTTTTAGAGTGGCTAAAGCTCAGCCTCACCATGGAGATCGCCCAACGGTCGAACTGGATGGCTGCATTTGGGTGGCCATCGGCCCGGACGAAGAACCAGACCGGCCTGCCCCAAAGCTGCCCTCAAGATAGCCAAAACGTGCAAGGGGTCTCATGGACGTCGAGTGGCAACCGCCGACTGGCTCTTGGGCTTCATCGGCCGCGAGACGCCGCAACATGCAGGCTATCCGCAGTCGCGACACCACACCTGAGTGGCTAATCAGGCGACTGGTCCACGCACAAGGGCTGCGCTATCGAGTAGCGGCTAGACCGCTTCCCACTCTTCGCCGGACTGCTGACCTGGTCTTCCGTCCAACAAAGGTCGCCGTGTTCATCGACGGCTGCTACTGGCACGGCTGCCCCGAGCACTACGTACCGCCGAAGACCAACCCGGGTTACTGGTCTGACAAGGTCGCACGGAACATGGCCCGGGACCGGGACACCGACCAGCGCCTGGAAGAGGCCGGCTGGACGGTGCTCCGGTTCTGGGAACACGAACCCTCCGAAGACTGTGCTGCACGTATTGCTGCCGAAGTTGAGAAGCGCCGCAGCACAGCCAGAATGAGGGATGCAGACACGTGATCAGCGCTTCAGGTCACGCTCCCGCGCCGCCCTCAGCACGTCGATGATCGACTTACCGACAGCCCTGGCTACAGGCGGCGGGAAAGCATTCCCCACCTGCCGGTATTGTGCAGTCTTGCCACCCGCGAAATCCCACTCGGTTGGGAAACCCTGAATGATGGCGGCCTGCCGTACCGTCAGCATCGGCCCGTCAGAGCCGAACAGGTCACGGCCTTCAGTCTGCTTCTTCTCACAAGTCTCGGCGTCATTGGCAACGCCCAAACCTGAGACACCCAGCAGCTTCCACGCCGCCTTAGCACGGCTCGGCCCGAGGTCTGCGCCACCGTGCTTCTTCGATCCGCCGACGAGTGTGGGCGCAATGCCCGCACCACCCTTGTCTTTTAGCTCGGCATCGCGTTCGCTTGCTTTCTGAAGCCACCGGTTCAAAGACTTGCGAGCCTGCTCCGCATGCACTCCTGTGGAGTATCGGCTGTAGCGCTCGCGCATGGAAGGCTCAAGAGCCTCAGCAACAGTTACCGGATCCTCGTGTGTAGCTGTGGGCCACTCGTACTTGAGATCCTTGATGACGTCGTCCCGGAATGCGACAAGGATGGCCCGGGGACGAAGCTGCGGCACTCCAAAGTCGCTGGCCTCCAGGACGTCCCACTTGCAGACGGTGTACCCGAGTCCCTCCTCGGAGACGAGTTGCCCATCGTCGCCCTGGTACGTACCACCCTGGAGCTTCGCCCTGATCAGGTCGCGGTAGTTCGAGAACTTCGGGTCCATGATCCCGCGGACGTTCTCGATCATTACAGCCCGTGGGTTGAGAGTGTCGACGAGCTTCAGCATTCGAGGGAAGAGGTCTCGCTCGTCATCCTTACCGAGCTGCTTCCCCGCGTGGGAGAACGGAGGGCACGGCACGCCGCCGGCCAAGAGATCCAGGCCGTCCTGCTTCAGCAGTGCGGCGCCCTTATGCAGGTCCCGGTAGGGCTCAAATTCCTTGACGTCAGCCGACAGGACGTCACAGTGCTCTCGCTCCCACGCCCACACCTCGTGGTCGTCGATGTTCAGCTCAAGCGTTTCAACCGCGTGCTTGTCGATCTCTACCAGCGCCAGATGCCCGAAGCCTGCTTGGTGCAGGCCGATGGCCTGGCCACCAGCTCCAGCGCAGATCTCGATCGACGTGAACTCAGGCTCCGTCGACCCTGCAGTAACGCGCTCGGGTTCGTTCGTGCGGGTCATGCCCCTCCTTACAGCCGTACAACGGCAGACACATCTTGCAATCCACCATCACTGAGGGTGACAGACCCCACTGACAACGAGACCCCACCAAGTGTGCAGCACGCCTCGCCGTTCACTGAACGAACCCTCCAGCCTGCCGAACGCTCATACGATATTGATCATGCGGATACCTGCGTGGATCGAGGATGAGCTTGTTCTGGCCGGAGCGCTTGTAGTGAAGAACGGCTGGCGCGAGTTGCGGACCAGCCACCAGGAGGTCCACGAACTGTCGGAACTGCTGCGTTCGCTTCCACTCCATGGGCCGGAGGCGCTCGCGTTGCCCGGTTTTCGGTCGCCTGACAGTGTGAGCCGAAAGACCACGGACTTCATGACAAATCACAAACTGTACTCCGGCAAACCCACTCGATGCGGGAAGCCAACCCTGCTCATGATTCAAGCCTTCACTGATCGTGAAGCTGCGATGCTCCAGGCCGCCCAGTCCATTGAGGCCGGCATCACTTCCGGCGACCTGCACCGCATCCCCCCGCAGCCTGACGAAGCCGACGAGTCGGGTCTCACCGCCATCGAGGGGCGTCTCCTCTCCCGTTGGGCCCTCGCCCGCGAGCGGGACCCGAAGCTCCGCGCGCTCAAGGTTGAGCAGGTACGACGAAGCGGACGCGCGCTCCGGTGCGAGGTCTGCAATTTTGACTTCGCCCGCACATACGGCGACCTGGGCGAGGGCTACATCGAAGTGCACCATGCCACTCCCCTGTACGTCTCTGGAGTGCGGGAGACCAAGCTCGACGATCTCGCTTGCTTGTGCGCCAACTGCCACCGGATGTGTCACAGGAGCCGCCCCGGAGAATCCTGGCGCACACCGGACTCTCTCAGGGAGCAGATGCGGAAGTCCGACCCGCCGCCCGCCCACTAGGCCGCGTCCGCTTCGGTCTCGTAGTGCATCTGAGCACGGTCCAAGATGTCGTCAGGATCATGCCCCCGGGAGGCGGTCCAGTGAAGCAGGTCCGCGATCAGCTCGATCGCGGACTCCTTCAGTTCCGCTTCCTGCACTCTCCCCTGCAGGTCAGCACTGCCGTGCGGACCCCGATAGCGCTCAAGTACTTCGGCGGCCCGCTCGATCCGTAGACAGGTGCGGCCCGCGTTGAGTGCAACCTCACACCAGACCGCCTTGCCGGCTGCTGTCAGAACTGTGCCCCAGGCCGCCGTCAGCGTCGTGAGCAAGTGCAGGCCACGGCCGCACTCCTCGTCGCAGTGCGGCTCCCTGAGCGAGGGCATCTCTCGGCTTCTGTCATGGACCTCAAGCCGCAGCCGCTCCCCCCTCCATTCAATGACCAAGGTCGCCGATGTGCCCTCGCCGACGTGCTTGACGACATTGGTGGCCAGCTCCGCGACGAGCAACTCCGCCTCGTCGACGGCGACAGGTGTCCCCCAGCGGCTCAACTGCTTAACGGCGGCTCTCCGCAGCAGGTGTACCTCCGCCGGCGCCGCCTCAAAAGGCAGGACACAGCGGAGTCGGGGTTCGGTGACTTCGTAGCCGGACATGGCCGGCTCCTCCCTCCCAGGCCACGCACATGCTGCGCCTGCCGTATCCATACGACTGCACTGCGTAGCGATCTCGGAACGAGCATGGCATGGAGAAGTCTCACTGTGTAACTTCTCACGAGAATCCATCGAGTGAATCTGATGGTGGGGCCACCTCTCGACTGCCTAGCCTGTTGAGGATCTCCGGGCCTCTGCCCGGCTCACGCGAAGGAGCTGCATGTCCGAACGGACCACAACCCGCCGCCGCCAACTAGGCGCGATGTTGCGCAAGTTGCGCGCCCGTAAAGGACTCACCCTTGAGGAGGCCGGGCAGCTCGTCGGCGTGTCCAAGGCGACGGTCAGCCGGTACGAGACCCAGGCCGGACCGGTCAAATGGCTCGTCATCGATGCGTTGTGCCGCGAGTACGAGGCAACTGAGGCTGAGCGCCGAGCCGTTGTCGGGATCGCCAAGAACGCCAAGCAGCAAGGCTGGTGGAGCTCCTTCGCCGACTCCATCCCGGAGAGCATGAATCTGCTGCTCACGCTTGAGGACGAGGCCGTACGCGAGAGCCACTTCGCGTGCGTCTATGTCCCTGGCCTTCTCCAGACACGGGCGTACAGCACCGCTCTGCAGAAGGCCAACGAAGTGCCGCTTGAATCTGCGGAGATCGAGCGCCTGGTCGACATCCGCATGAAACGGCAGCAGATTCTCGACCGCCCGAAACCGCTCCGCCTGTGGGCGATCCTCGACGAATCCGTGATCCGCCGCGTGGTCGGGTCACCCCAGATCATGCGGGAGCAGCTCGACCGCTTGCTGGAAGCGAACGAGTCCCCTCACATCACCCTTCAGGTACTGCCTTTCGCCAAGGGCGCCCATGCCGCCGCGCTGGGAAGCTTCGTCGTCATCGGCGGCACCGAGCCGGCCCTTGATGTGGTGTACGTCGACTTCCACACCGGCTCGCTCTTCCTGGAGAAGGGCGAAGAGCTGGATCGATACAGACTTGCGTTCGAGTACCTGCAGGCGCAAGCGTTGGACATGGAGGCTTCCTCCGCCATGATCCATCGCGCTCGTAGGGAGCTGTGAATGCCGACCGGTCCCAAGCCAGTCTCCGAACCCGTCTGGTTCAAGTCGTCACACAGCGGCGGCAATGCCACCGAATGCGTGGAGGCCGCGTTCATAGCGGCCGGCGTCCATGTGCGGGACTCCAAATGGCCAGACGGTCCCCGGATTGCGGTGTCGGCCGAGGCCTGGCACAAGTTCCTGACCACATCCGCGAGATGACCGGAAGGACGCCGTTCCCCCCGGCTCATCGCTCTCGGCCGAGTGCACCCGGGCTCCACCGCTGCCATGCTCTTTCCGGCCGCCGGCCCGCGTGGGTCGCCCGCTCCCTGTTGGCAACACAGCTGTTCCCTGAAAGAGTTGGGCACCGCTGGTGAGGTCCGGGAGGCGAACGGGGCAGCGGTGCAGACATGGAGACAGTTGGCGCTGTTCGTGTGTGCCGTGGCGCTCGGCCTCGTCGCACTCCGCCATCCACGAAGCCATGACGACATCGTGGACGCCACTCAGTTCAGCATCGCCTTCTTCGCCACACTGCTGACCGGCGAGGCGGTCATCTTCGCGCTCACCTTCTCAGCTGCCAGCTCCTGGCCCTCGTTACAGGCGATCGACAGTCACATCGCCTTCAGGGAATGGGTGCTCATCGGCTGGTTCGCGGCCTTGTTCACAGCCTGCGGTCTCCTCGGTGACAACGCCGCCAGCGCCACCTACGGCGCTCTGCTGTTCCTCTTGGCCAACATCTTCGGGGTCTTCTCCTTCGTGCAGCTCTTCGGTCTTGCCAGCATCGGCGGCCGCAACCGGCTGCTGCGCCGGACCCTGGCCGGGGCTCTGGCCCGCCAGGGAACGGGCTTCGGCTCCTTCTTCTACGAGCTCGACACCGACCCCGTCATCAACTCCTACCTGGGAACCGTCAGCCAGGCCGCTACGAGCAACGACCCCACTGCGATCCGAAACCTTGTCGATCAATTGGTGGAGGCGGAGGTACCAGCGGACGCTGCCCGGGATTCCATCACCGTCCACCTCGACGTTCTGCATCGCCTTACCCGCGCCACCCTGGCCGGCGGCGCCGACCCGGTCCAGGTCAGCACTTGTGCTCACGCACTCATCGACTCGGTCGTCCGCCACTGCCGCCGCCTGCCCGATCCCGCTCCGCCCCTGGGCACGCTCAGCCGCTATCTGGCGTGGCTCGCCAACACCGCGCTGCTGATGTCGGTACGCGGGGTGGCCTCCAACCGGGCCGCCCGTGAACTCGTCGCCCTCACCACCGACGCCCGCCTGAAGATCCTGCGCTGCGTCGACCCCGACCCCAAGTCGGCCACTACACGCGACGAACTCGGCACGATTTTCACCGAGCCGCTCCAAGCACTCCTGTGGAGCGGTGACTTCGCCGAATTCCATGGCGCTCACCAGGCCGGCGCCCTGTACGGCGTCTACGAAATCCTCACCGGCACCAAGTTCATGGGGAACTACTGGGACGGCGCGTCCATCCTCACCCAGCTACGCCACACCCTGTACGACGACACGGAGGCCATTTCCACGCCCGAAGCCGACGCCTCCCGGGCAGCTTTCGGGCCGCCAGTGGAGTACGACCACTTCTGGGCGCTGGTCACCGTGACCACGCTCGCCACTCTGCGCGACACCCGAGTGCCGCACCCACCGGAGCTGGTGCGTCCCGAGTTCACCCCCGATCACCAGTTATTGGGGGCCTATCTGCGCACATTCGCCACCCATCGCTACTTCGCCACCGCTGCACAAGGCCGCGAAGCGCTCCTGAGCCTCGTCTCCCGCGCCGACACTCCCGGTTCGCCCGCCGCGAAGATACTCAGGGCACGAGGGAGTGACACATATCGCGTACCCGCCCCGCTCGTGGAACCGAGCCGACGTCCGGCCGCGATGATTCTCGCCATCGCCTGCCGCTTGGCCCCGCTCGCCCCCCGCGACGATGACACAGAGTTGCGGGCGTTTCTCAGCTCGCTTCCCTCCCCGGCTCTGACGGCCGCCGCCCGCCTCGCCGCCCGCGTCCTGCCGGGCGCCGCCACGGAATCAGACCCCGTCGAAGCCATCACCGTCGGCCTGAAGGTTCTACAACTGGTCGGCGCCCACACCCGGGAGGGAACGTGACCGACACCGTCATAGATGTCGCCCTCTGGCGCGACCGCCTGGCCGATCTTGAGGCATCGGATGTGTCGGCCGCGGTGGTCGTGCAATGCGACCAGGCCTGGCTCCGGCCCGGCCTAACGGCATTCCGGAACGAAGTCGACCAGGCACTCATGACCGCTCAGCTACGCCGCGGCGACCGACTCACCATCACCCGGGTCATCCTGCACAACCTTCCCCTCTCACCGGACACCGTCAACCGATCGACCTCAGTCGACCAGGCCTTCGACGAATGGCACCACCGTCTGTCCGCCACCAGCGTCCTGCTCTGCCCCGGCAACCCGGCCGCACCCCGCATACATCGTCTGATCCTCCGTGGAGACCAGACCCGTGCGCCCATCCCAGATATGGTCGAACTGCTGAAAAGCGGCGACTGGACCGACCGGCACCGAGCCGAACTGGCGCTGCGCACCGTCCAAGTCACTGGCGCCACCACCCCGCTCACGGGCTACGACATGGACCTCGACGGCCCCTTTGGTGACGCCGATCCCTCGATCTACATGTAAGGCGCGCACTCGCAACCGTCCGCACATTTTGGAGATCAGGTGCCCTACGTACCTCAGCGCCAAGAGGACCAGACTTTCCTGGCCCAAGCCATCGAACTCTCCCGGCACGCGCTCGAAGACGAAGGCAAGACCCCCTTCGGCGCCCTCGTCGTCATCGAAGGGAAAGTAGTCGCCACCGGCACCAGCTCAGTTGTCGAACTCCGGGATCCCACCGCCCACGCCGAAGTCATGGCTCTCCGCACGGCCGGTGCGGAACTCGGGCGCCACCTCATGGAAGACGCCGTGATGTACGCCAGCAGCGAGCCCTGCCCCATGTGCCTGGTCGCCTGCTACTGGGCCCGTATCCCCCGCCTGGTCTACGCCGCCAGCAGCCACGATGTCGCTGTGAACGGGTTCGAGGATCTCCAGTTCTATCGCCAGCTCGCCGCTCCCAACGCAGAGCGGACCCTGCTCGCGGAAACTGCTGCCGACGGCGAGGCCCGTGAGATCGCGGTCGCAGCTCTCGCCGGCTGGGCCGACAAGCTTCCCTTTCCCGTCGAACCCAAGCTCTGAGGCACAAAACGTGGCCCTCGCCAGTGCCGGTTGCGCCGTCTCCGCGGGCTATGCGGCCGAGTTGCGGACCAGGGGGCAGGCCCGCCGGGCTGAGCTGGGGGGCTAGCCTCGGAGAGCATCCCTGAACAGGGAGCATCCCTGAACGGGTGCACGGCGGCAGCAGGAGGCAGCAATGGCGAAGGTACCGGCCGCGGTGATCGCCGCGAGTGGGCTTGTCGGTGGGTACGGCGTCGCCCGTTGGACCAGGAAGCGGCAGTTGGGCGGGGTCGTGCTGGCCGCCGCCGGAACCGTGGCCGCGCGGCAGTGGAAGCGGCAGGCCGGCGGGACGGCCGCCGGGGTGCTGACCGCCGCCTACGTCGCCGCCTTCGCCGGGTCGCATCCGCTGGCCAAGAAGGTGGGCGCCTGGCCCGCCGTCTTCGGGGTCGCCGGTGCCGTGGCCCTCGCCTCCTGGGCCGTCGCCGACCGGCGTGCCTGAGCGGCTTGACGACACGCAGACCTGAGCGGCTCGCCGACGGGCGGGCCCGAGCGGTTTCACGGACCGGTGCGCCCGCGCCTCCGCCTCAGGAGGCCCCCCGAAACGCCCGCCGGTACGCGTACGGGCTCGTCCCCGCCACTCGCTTGAAGCGCTCCCGGAATGCCGTCGGTGAGATCGAACCCGGCCTGGGCGGCGACGATCGTGTCCGCCTCGGCCGACGCCTCCAGGCCGTACGGGGCGCGCGGCGGGCTCAGGAGGTGGGCGGGGCTGTCGCGTGGCGCGTCTGGTGGATCAGGACCGTGGTGGCGCGTTCCAGGAGTTCGCAGAGTGCGGTGTGTTCGGAGGGCGTGAACGCGTCGGTGAGCGCGCGCTCAAGGATGATCACCTCCTGGTAGGCGCGGTCCAGCAGCGCCTGGCCCTCAGTCGTGAGGGTGGCGATCTGCACCTTGGCGTGCACGGGGGACGTCTCGCGACGGATGAGTTCCTTGTTCTCCATATTGGTCAGCACGCTGCTCATGCTCTGCTGCGTCACCCCGCAGGAGCGGGCCAGTTGGGCGCCGGACATGCCACCTTCGCGCGAGATGACCAACAGCACGGTGTACTGCGTCATGGTCAGCCCGTAGGCGCGCAGTACCGCCTCGTGGTGCGCCATCAACGCCTGCTCCGACCGCCTGATCCGGGCGCAGAGGTCGTTCTCGATCGGGATTTCCACCGTGCGCCCTCACTCCATTGACAGGTTCATGGGTTGACTCAGGAACCTTATATACATAGCGTTCTCGACTGTAAGGATACTGAGTCAACGCAGGAGGCTGTAACCGTGAAGGCTGTCGTTCTCGACACCGATGACCGCTACCGCGTCGCCGAACTCGATGAGCCCACCCCCGGCCCCGGCCAAGTGGCGATCCGTGTGGCCTACGCCGGGATCCAGTGGGGCGACACGATGGTCAGGGACGGCCACTTCGCCGTACCGCGTCCCTTCGTCCCCGGGTTCGAGGCGGCCGGGCACATCGTCGCGGTCGGCGCGGGTGTCGACTCGCGCCGTGTCGGAGCGCCCGTCGCCGCGCTGACCGCCTCAGGCGCCTACGCCGAGGTGGTGCTGGCACCCGCCCCGCTCACGTTCGACATCGGCGGCATGCCGCTGAGGACAGCCGCAGGTCTCGGATGGGGCGCACCGACCGCCTACGACCTGATCAACACCGCCGCGCACGTGCGGCCCGGCGAGAACGTGCTGATCCACGCCGCCGCGGGCTCGGTGGGCACCCTCGCGGCCCAGTTCGCCCGCCTGGCCGGAGCGGGCCGGATCACCGGTGTGGTCGGCACTGCCGAAAGGGCCGACTACGCCGCGCAGTTCGGGTACGACCGGCTTCTGCTGCGCGAGGAGTTCCCGGCCGGGCTCGGCGACGAGAAGCCCGACATCATCCTCGACCCGGTCGGCGGCTCGACGCGCGCCGCCGGCCTCGAACAGCTCGCGGCACACGGCCGGCTGGTGGCATACGGCAACCTCGCCACGTACGAACCCGTCCGCGCCGACACCAACGACCTCCTCATGCACGGCAGGTCGCTGCTGACCTACAACAGCGACCTGCTCAGCCGGACCCACCCCGAGCGGCTCGCCGACAGCGCCCGCCGCGCACTCGGCCTCGTCGCCGACGGCAAGGTCCGCATCGACATCACCGCCGAGTACGCCCTCGGGGACCTGGCCATGGCCGTGCAGCGCCTCGCCGAGGGCACGACCCATGGCAAGAGCGTCCTCCGCGTCGCCTGACCACACGCGGAAGGCGCCGACCAGGAGGCGGCTCCCACGACGAACGCCGCCAGGACGTTCCGGCGCGCCTCACCCCAGTACGCCCTCACCCCGATGTCCCAGCACATTCACCACCCGCCCGTTCGGATCCCGTACGAAGAACCGTCGTACGCCCCACTCCTCGTCCCGCAGCTCCCGCAGGACCTCCGCACCCGACGCGATCACCCGCGTGTACACGGCGTCGACGTCCTCGACCTCCACGCTCAGGTCGGGGACGACGGGGGCGGTGCGTTCCTCGGTGAGGAAGGTGATCTGTGCGGTGGGGTTGGACGGGGACGCGAGAGTCATGACCCAGCCCTGGTTCATGACCTCCTCGAAGCCGATCAGGCCGTAGAAGTCCCGGTTCGCCGCCATGTCCTTCTCGGACCCGACCCGGACGTCGGGGACGATCCTTCGGACGGTCATGGCCTGCCTCCTCACGGCCCACGGACGGTGAGCCGGTTCTCGTCACGGACCGGTGCTGTTCTCGTCACGGACCATGGGCCCCCCGCTCGTCGCGAACGGTGAGCCGGCGTCTCGGCGCCGGCCGGCCAGGGCCGGCTCCTCTTCCATGGCGTCCGGCAAGTCTGACCTGAACTGCCGTGCCACCGAGGCCGCGACAAGCACGGCGGCTGCCCCCAGCAGAGTGACGGCCGCCCACGTCAGCGGCCATACGTCGGCGAAGCCGTCCGGGGGGCCGGGATGGGTGCGCAGGGACACGTAGAGCAGGGTCGCCGGAGGCACCGCGACCAGCAGCAACGGCCAGGCGAGCGCGTCCCGCAGGCCGAAGTGGACGGCCAGGAGCAGCAGGAGCGCGGCGAGGGCGACGACGCCCGTCGCGGTCACCGGGGTGGTCTCCACGGTCGAGCCGGGCGTCCCGGGGCGGTTGCGCAGGTCCCAGGGAAGGCAGAGGAGGTACGCCGCGCAGGACAGGGCGGCGCCGAGCACACGCGTCAGCCAGCGTTCCGGCCAGGGGCGCGTTCGCAAAGGGCGGAGCAGCTTCTCGGTCATGCGTACGAGGGTTCCGCGCCCGGCGGGGGCGCGACAGAGTACGCGTACTCAGAACGGGCCGCGGAAAGCGCCCGGCGCCGGGCGGAAGCGCCCCGGCGCCGGGCGGAAAGGGCCCTGCACCGCGCGGATAGGGCCCCGGTGCCGGAACACTCCTCACCTCGTCCGTGCGGACGGCGCCGAAGGCGACGCCTCGGGCTCGACGGACGCCGTCGACAGCGGCGCGGCGATGTCCTCCAGGGAGCGGCGCTCGGCGTTGACCGCGAGGAACACGGCGACCAGGCCCGCGGCGCACATCAGGGTCGCCCCGATCTGGAAGGCGAGCACCGTGTCGCCGACGACGCCGGACTTCGTGAGGTCGGCGAAGACCAGCGGACCGCTGATACCGCCGGCGGCGGTGCCGATGGCGTAGAAGAAGGCGATGGCCATCGCCCGGGTCTCCATCGGGAAGATCTCGGAGACGGTCAGATAGGCGCTGGAGGCGCCCGCCGAGGCGAAGAAGAGGACCACGCACCAACAGGCCGTCATCGTCACCGCGTTCAGTGAGCCCTGGTCGAAGAGCCACGCCGTGACGAAGAGCAGCAGGCCGGAGAGCAGATAGGTCGAGGAGATCATCACCCGGCGGCCGACGGTGTCGAAGAGCTTGCCGAGCAGCAGCGGGCCGAGGAAGTTGCCGGCCGCGATGACGGCGAAGTAGTAGCCCGTGCCGCCCGTCGGCACGTCGAAGAACGTGGTGAGGATCGAGCCGAAGCCGAAGGTGATCGCGTTGTAGAGGAAGGCCTGGCCGACGAAGAGGGCGAGGCCGAGCACGGCCCGTTTCGGGTAGTGCCCGAAGACGGTCCTGGCGATGACGCCGAAGCCGATGCTCCTGCGCTGCCTGATGGTGATCTCGCCCTCGGGCGGCGTCAGCGGCTCACCCTTCTCCTCTGCGATCTCCCGTTCGACGGAGGTGACCAGTTCCTCCGCGGCCTCACCGCGGCCGTGGATGAACTGCCACCGCGGGCTCTCCGGCACATGCCGCCTGACCAGCAGGACCACCAGGCCGAGGACCACGCCGAGGCCGAAGGTGAGCCGCCAGCCGAGGTTCTTGGGGAAGATGCCCGTGTTCAGCATGACGATCGACAGCAGCGCGCCGCCGATCGCGCCGAGCCAGTAACTGCCGTTGATGATCAGGTCGACACGGCCGCGGAACCTGGCCGGGATGAGCTCGTCGATCGCCGAGTTGATGGCCGCGTACTCGCCGCCGATGCCGAAGCCGGTGAGGAAGCGGAAGGTGAAGAACCACCAGGCGTCGAAGGACAGTCCGGTCAGCGCGGTCGCCGTGAGGTAGACGACGAGGGTGACCATGAAGAGCTTCTTGCGGCCGTACCGGTCGGTCAGCCAGCCGAAGAACAGGGCGCCCGCGCAGGCACCCGCCACATAGAGCGCCGCCGCGATACCGGTGACCTGCGCCGAGGAGATCGCCAGGCCGCTGCCCTCCTCGGAGAGCCGGCCCGCGATGTTGCCGACGGTGGTGACCTCCAGGCCGTCCAGGATCCAGACGGTTCCGAGACCGATCACGATCATCCAGTGCCAGCGGGACCACGGCAGCCGGTCCAGACGGGCGGGCACGTTCGTGGTGACCGTGCCCGTGGATGCGGGGGTGGAGGCCGGTGAGGCCGGTGAGGTCATGGGCTCCCTCTCCTTCGGGTGAAGGCCGCCCGGGTTCCCGGTCTCCCCCCGATTACGCCCCCAGCGCCCGCGACACCACGTAGATCAGCAGTCCGGCCAGTGAGCCGACCACCGTGCCGTTGATCCGGATGAACTGCAGGTCACGGCCGATGTTCGCCTCGATCTTCTTGGTCGTGTGCTCCGCGTCCCAGCCCGCGACCGTGTCCGTGATGAGCGAGGTGATCTCCTTGCGGTACGTCGTCACGACGTACACCGCCGCACCCTCCACCCAGCTGTCGACCTTGGCCTGGAGCTTGGGTTCGGTGGCCATCCGGGCCCCGAGGGACAGCAGTGAGGCCCGCACCCGCAACCGCAGTTCACTGTGCTCGTCCTCGGCGGCGGACACGATCATCGACCGTACGGCCGTCCACGCGGACGCGATCAGGTCCTGGACCTCACCGCGGCCCAGCACCTCGCCCTTGAGGCGCTCCACGCGCGCGCGGGTGTCGGTGTCGGACTGGAGATCGGAGGCGAAGTCGGTGAGGAACCTGTCCAGGGCGCCACGGGCCGGGTGGGACGGGGAGTCGCGCATCTCGGTGACGAAGCGGAGCAGTTCCTTGTAGACGCGCTCGCCGACCTTCTTGTCGACGAAACGCGGTGTCCAGCCGGGCGCGCCGCCCTGGACGGCGCCCATCACCTGCTCGTCGTGGAACACCAGCCAGTCGTGGGCGCGGGTGACCACCAGGTCGACGAACCGTCTGTGGCCGCCGTCCGCGACGATCTTCTCCAGCATCTTCCCTATGCCGGGCGCGATCTCCTGGGCGTCGGCGCGGCGGGTGATCGCCTCCCCGACGACGGCCTGGACGTCGGAGTCCCTGAGGACGGTCAGCGCGCCTCTGAGGGCGGCGGCCAGTTCGGCCGTGACCCGGTCCGCGTGGTCCGGATCGGCGAGCCAGGCGCCCAGTCTGCTGCCGATACCCACCGCGCGCAGCCGCTGCCGGACGACCTCCTCGGAGAGGAAGTTCTCGCCGACGAACTCGCCCAGCGAGACGCCGAGCTGGTCCTTCTTGGTGGGGATGATCGCGGTGTGCGGGATGGGCAGCCCGAGCGGGTGCCGGAACAGGGCCGTGACCGCGAACCAGTCGGCCAGCGCGCCGACCATGCCCGCCTCGGCGGCCGCCGCGACATAGTCGGCCCAGGCGCCCGCGCCCGCGTGCGAGGCCCATCTGGCCAGTACGTAGACGAGGGCGACGATGAGCAGCAGGCCGGTGGCGGTCGTCTTCATCCGGCGCACGCCGCGGCGCTTCTCCTCGTCGGCGGGGCTGAAGGTGTTCATCGCCCGGCCCGGCGGTCCGGCGGCCGGCGCGACGGTCGTGGCGTTCGCGGCGGTGCCGGTACGGGCATGCCGCTCCATGTCGTCCGCTTCACCCGAATTCGTGCGTTCCATTCACTCCACCCGTTCGCAGGCCCCGTCGCGCCCCGTGCTCATTGTCCCTTTCTCCATTTCTCCATCTCCTCCTGACCGACTCCTGGAACGACACAGGAGTTCCCTGCGTCTGTTCGGATGGGGAATCGACCAGGGTGTCCCCTAGGGGGCGCGTCGGAGCTCTTCCACTCCATGACGCATCATGGGGTGATCACATCGGAGCCCCGGGCTCCCTCGTTCGAGGAGAAACGCACCGCATGACCAAGCGTCACGGTTATGCCCTGCTCGCCGCGATCCTTGCCGTGGTCGTGGTCCTTTCCGCAGCCATATACCTCGGCGTCGCGGCCGGCGACGGCAGCAGCAGCACCAGGACCGACGTCGCCAGTGGCCGCACGTCGCACAACGCCGCCGCCCCCGCCTCCACCGGCACCTGGGTCGGCGCCTGGTCGGCCTCCCCGGCCGGAGCCGAGCCCGGCACGGAGCCGAGCGGTCTGGCGGGCCGCTCCGTGCGCAACGTCGTGCACACGGCCGCCGGGGGTACGAGTGCCCGCATCACGCTGTCCAATCTCTACGGGCAGCAGCCGCTGGTCATCACGCACGCCACGATCGCCGTCGCCGCGACCGCGAACAACGCCGCCGCCACGGCCGACACCATGCGCCGCCTCACGTTCGGCGGCGCCACGGCGGTCGTGATCCCCTCCGGTGGACAGGTGATGAGTGACGCCGTGCGCGTCCGTGTCCCGCGCGGCGTGGACGTCCTCGTGACGACGTTCTCGCCGACGCCGTCCGGTCCGGTCACCTACCACCCGCGGGCCCAGCAGATCTCGTACGTGGCCGACGGCGACCGCGCCGAGGACCTGAGCGCCGCCCCGTACACCGAACAGAGCCCGTACTGGCGCTACCTGACCGCGCTCGACGTGCTCAGCGACGCGGCCACGGGCACCGTCGTCGTCCTCGGCGACTCGCTCACCGACGGCATCACCTCCACCGTGGGGGCCAACCGCCGCTGGACGGACGTCCTTTCGGAGCGGCTGCGCGCGTCGGCCGGATCCGGCGACACGCCCCGCTACAGCGTCGTCAACCAGGGCATCAGCGGGAACCAGATCCTCGCCGCGGGCTTCGGCCGGCCGGCCGACAACCCCAGCGGGCTGAGCCGGTTCGGACGCGACGTGCTCGACCGTACGAACGTCAAGGCCGTCGTCATCGACCTCGGCGTCAACGACATCCTGCGCAACCCGGACCAGGTCGATCCGCGCACCGTCACGGACGGCCTGCGGACCCTCGTTCGGCAGGCGCACGCCCGTGGACTGCGGGTCGTCGGCGCCACGTTGATGCCCTTCCAGGGGCACCGCGGATACACGGACGCGCGGGAGGCCGTACGCCAGGCCGTGAACGCGGAGATCCGGGCCGGGAAGGTGTACGACGCCGTCGTCGACTTCGACATCGCGCTGCGGGACCCGTACAACCCGCGCCGGCTGCGCCCCGACTACGACTCGGGCGATCACCTGCACCCCAGCGACACGGGGTTCCAGCGGATGGCCGACGTGTTCGACCTGGAGGACCTGAAGGGGTCGGCTCCGGCGGAACTGTGATCCGCCGGGTGCCCGCGGCTCACGACCGCACAGAAGGCAAGCGACCTGGGACATCAACGACCGTGGCCGCCGCCGGAGTTCAGTAGTCGCCGTCCCGCCGCCGGTGACGGTCGTCCCGGCGCTCCCGCTGCCGCTCCCTGCGCTCCTCATGGCGTTCACGGCGGTTCTCGTGGCGGTCGCGGATCAGGTCACGGGCGTCATCGAGCGCGTCGTACATGTCACCGAGGCCCCCGTCCTGCGAACCCTGCAACTCCTTGCGGGCCTCGCGGCGTTCCAGCTTCTCCTGGCGGCGCTCCTCCTTCAGGCGCTGGCGCTCGGCACGGGTGAGTTTGCGCTCGACGCCGACACCGCCCCAGAAGGCGAAGCCCGTGATGATCACCCGGGGCGCCCCGGGGTCGCCGGCCCGGTCCGACTCGCGGTGGTCGAAACCGCCCATGATGCCGATGCCGCGGACGACGACCTCGACGCCGGGCGGCACGATCACGTTCATCCCGCCCATGACCGCGACGCAGTTGACGACGACCTCGCGGTCCGCGAAGTTCGCCTCACGCAGGTCGATCTCACCGCCGCCCATGAACGCGAAGGTGTTGAAGCGCTTCGGCACCGTCCAGCGGCCCTTGCGCTCGAAGCCGGACAGGATCGCCACGGCCCACGAGGACGAGCCCTCGCCGCCGACGATACGAGCGCCCCAACTCCCGTCGTCCACGGGCTGCTTGACCATGGAGACGCGAGCGGCCGGGGCCGCGCCCGGCAGATCGCGGGTGATCGGCGCCAACTCCCCGTAGGTACGGGCCGCGTACGTCGCCTCCAGCCGCTCCTCGAACTCCTCCATGTCGAGACGGCCCTCCGCGACGGCGTCCCTCAGCTGTTCGGCGACATGTTCGCGATCGGCGTCGGAGGCGCGCAGCTCCGGGATTTCGTCGTCGGTCATGGACAGCAGCCTACGAGTTCCCCCGCCCGTGGGCCATCCGGCCCACCCTTCCGGAAGCCTGCACCACGAGACCGTCTTCCCGGCTACGAGCCCGTCTTCCCCGCGTACATACGGCTGATGACCGCCTCGATGTCCGGCTCCCGCACCGAGAGGTCCACCAGCGGGTACTCCGCAGCGATCCGCGCCACCAGCGGAGCCGCCGACCGGGCGGCGGGGAAGGCCAGCCACTGCCGCGGCCCCTCCACCTTCACCACCCGCGCCGACTCCACCTCGATCGGCGGCAGTTCCCGCTCCAGGTCCACGACCAGGGTCCGCTCGCTCTCCCCCACCTCGTGCAGCCCGCTCAGCGCGCCGTCGTACATCAGCCGCCCGTGGTCGATGACCATCACCCGCCGGCACAGCTGCTCGATGTCGGTGAGGTCGTGCGTGGTGAGCAGGACGGTCGTGCCGCGCTCGGCGTTCAGATCCCGCAGGAACTCCCGGACCCGCACCTTGCTGACCACGTCGAGCCCGATCGTCGGCTCGTCGAGGTAGAGCACCTCGGGGTCGTGCAGCAGGGCCGCCGCGATGTCCCCGCGCATCCGCTGCCCCAGCGACAACTGCCGTACGGGCACGTCCAACAGGGCGTCGAGCTCAAGGAGTTCGACACAACGGTCGAGGTTCTCCCGGAAGCGCGCGTCGGGGATCCGGTACATGCGGTGCATCAGCCGGTACGAGTCGATCAGCGGGAGGTCCCACCACAGCGTCGTACGCTGCCCGAACACGACCCCGATCCGGCGCGCGAGCCGGGTGCGCTCACGGGACGGGTCGAGACCGGCGACCCGCAGCCGTCCGCCGGACGGGGTGAGGATGCCGGTGAGCATCTTGATCGTGGTCGACTTGCCGGCGCCGTTCGGACCGATGTAGCCGACCATCTCACCGCGCGCCACGGTGAAGGAGATCGAGTCGACGGCCCGCACCTGCCGCCGCTCGCCGCGCAGGAACCCCGTCTTCTTGCGCACGTCGAAGACCTTCTCGACGCCGTCGAGTTCGATGAAACCGGCCTCCGGGACCGACTCCCCGGCCGGACCGGTCGATTCACTTTCAGGAGAGGTGATGTCGCCGTCCTGCCGGGTGAAGTCCCGCTCCGGACCGGTGTGTTCGCTGTTTCCGGCGATGGCCACGCCCATTCCCCTAACTTCCCGTACTCCGGTACGCGCGCAGCCCCGCGCGCCAGGCGATCCCGGCCGGCGCGCAGAAGCCCGCCGCCACGAGTGGTGGTGCGAACGCGACCCACGTCGGCAGGTCGAGCGGATAGGGCCGCCCCAGCACATACAGCGCGGGCAGCCAGTTGACGAAGGCGAGCGGGAGGACGAAGGTCACCCCGCGCAGCAGGTCCTTGGTGAAGACGGTCGGCGGGTACTGCAGGAGCGTATTGCCGCCGTACGTGAAGGAGTTCTGCACCTCGGAGGCGTCCTGCGCGACGAACTGGAAGGCAGCGCCCGCCACGAACACCGCCGAGAAGATCGCTCCGCCGCTGAGCACCGTCATCGGGATCATCAGCACCTTGAGCGGCGTCCAGTGGATGTCGAGGACGGCGAGGGCGTATCCGAGGACGAGCAGGCCCTGGGTGACCCGGCCGAGGCGGCGCAGCGCGAAGCGGTCCGCGGCGACCTGCGCGAGCACGGGCACGGGACGCACCAGGAGCGTGTCGAGGGTGCCGTCGCGCACCCGGCGCCCGAGCCGGTCCATCGAGCCGAGACCCAGGTCCGCCAGCCCGAAGGCGGTACCGGACAGCCCGTAGAGCAGGGCGACCTCGGGCAGGCTGTAGCCGCCGAGCCGGTCGACCTGCGAGAACATCAGCAGGATCGCCACGAAGTCGAGGGCGGTCGCCGCGAAGTTCCCGAACGCGGTCATCGCGAAGGAGGCCCGGTAGGCCATCGTGGAACGGATCCACATCGCGCTGATCAGCCGGTAGGCGCGCAGCCCGTCCCGCAGCCGCTCGTACGCCCCCTGCCGCTCGAAGGGATGAGAGTCCGCCGCCCGGACCGTCTCCCGCGCCGACCGGGCCACGACCCGCACCCCCTCCCGCACCGGACCGGCCACCCCGCGCGCCTCCCCCGCCGGACCCACCACGACCCCGGCCCCTTCCTCCACCGGACCCGCCACAGCCGGCGCCCCTTCCGCCACCGGGTCAGCCACCCTGGACCACCACCCTCCGCGTCGCCACCGACTGGACCAGCCGCCCTGCCCCGAGCAGCCCGACCGCCCAGGCGGCCTGCACCGCGTACGTGCCCAGCGGGTCCGCCGTGCCGAGCAGGACGTCCACCGGCGCCTGGATCAGCGACGCCCAGGGCAGCGCCCGTACGAACTCACCGAGGGCGCCGGGGAAGACGTTCAGGGGCAGCAGCATCCCCGAGCAGAAGATCCCCGCGATGGAGGTCAACTGCGCCACGCCCGCGCCGTCGAGCAGCCAGAACGCGGACAGCGCCACCAGGAAGCGGATCGCGAAACTGACGGCCACCCCGAGCACCACCGCGACCAGGAAGGCGAGCCAGGTCAGCGGATCCGAGGGCAGCGCCAGGTCGAAGAAGAGCGCGCCGAAGACCAGCGGAACCACCCCGCGGCCCATCAGATGGAACAGCGCCCGGCCCATGTCCTGCGCGAGCCACCACATCTGGAGGTCGACCGGCCGGTACAGGTCGATCGCGATGTCACCCGTTCGGATGCGCTCGATCAGTTCGTCCTCGAAGCCGCCGCCCATCATCGCGACCACCATCAGCAGCGCCTGGCTGAGCCACACGTAACTGAGCGCCTGCGCCTGGTCGTAGCCGCCCAGATGCGGCTTGACGTCCCACAACGCGATGAACAGGTACGCCAGGATCAGCCCGAAGACGGTGTTGGTGAAGACACCCGCCGCGGTCGCCGTCCGATAGGTGGCGTACCGCCGGAACCCGCTTCCCGCGACAGCCGCGTACAGCCGCGCCGTGCCCACAACCCGTCCCCGTCCTCAGCGTTGAGCCAAAGCGCAGGAGCCTAGCCCCGGCCCGTCGTGACCCGCCACGCATTTTCCCGCGCGACGCGTGCCGGGATCGGGGAACGGAACGCATGGTGCGAGAGTCTTCAAGAGGTGATGTAACAGGCATACGAGGGCGTATGGGAACGTACGACGCGAAACAGGAGTCCGGCGAACAGATGAGCGACGAGCCGCAACAGCACAGCCAGGGCTGGGCACCCAGGGAACCGGAAACGGGCCCCCGCCCGGCCCCGGCCACCGCGGCGGGACCGCAGACAGGACCGCGAACCGCCCCGGGCAAGCCCGGCGGGAAGCCGAAGCGGAAACAGCGGCCGAAGCGGACCGGCCTGCGCAGGCTCGTCCCGACCTGGCGCATGCTGCTCGGCACGATCCTCGGCGCGGTGCTGCTCCTGGCCGGCCTCTTCGCGCTCGGCTACTTCCTGGTCAGGATCCCGTCCGCGAACGCCGCCGCGATCAAGCAGAGCAACGTCTACCTGTACGCCGACGGCAGCCAGCTCGCCCGCGACGGTGACATCAACCGCGAGAACGTCTCGCTCGCGCAGATCTCCAAGGACGCCCAGCACGCCACCCTCGCCGCCGAGGACCGGGACTTCTACAGCGAGTCCGCCATCGACCCCAAGGCGATGCTCCGCGCCGGCTGGAACACGGTCACCGGCAAGGGCAGGCAGTCCGGCTCGACGATCACCCAGCAGTACGTCAAGAACTACTACCTGGGCCAGGAACAGACGGTCACCCGGAAGGTGAAGGAGTTCTTCATCTCCATCAAGCTCGACCGGGAGAAGAGCAAGGACGACATCCTGGAGGGCTACCTCAACACCAGCTACTACGGTCGCAACGCCTACGGCATCCAGGCCGCGGCCCAGGCCTATTACGGCGTGAACGCCAGGGACCTGACGGTCGGCCAGGGCGCCTACCTCGCCGCCCTGCTCAACGCGCCCAGCGAGTACGACGTGATCGCGCACCCCGAGAACAAGGCCGCGGCCCTCGCCCGCTGGAACTACGTCCTCGACGGCATGGTCAAACAGAAGTGGCTGACCCGGGCCGCGCGCGACCGCGTCGCCTTCCCGGCGCCCAAACAGGCCAAGGGATCAGCGGGTCTGTCGGGCCAGCGCGGCTACCTCGTGCAGGCCGTCAACGACTATCTGGCCTCGAACCAGATCCTCGACGAGGACACCCTCACCCGCGGCGGCTACCGCATCACCACCACCCTCCAGAAGGCCAAGCAGGACGCCTTCGTGCGGGCCGTGAACGACCAGGTGATGGACCAGCTCGACAAGAAGAACCGCAAGGTCGACACCTACGTCCGCGCCGGCGGCGTCGCCATCGACCCGTCCAGCGGCAAGGTCCTCGCGATGTACGGCGGCATCGACTACACCAAGCAGTACGTCAACAACGCCACCCGCCGCGACTACCAGGTCGGCTCCACCTTCAAGCCGTTCGTCTTCACCTCCGCCGTCCAGAACGGCTCAGGGACCCAGGACGGCCGCACGATCACCCCGAACACCGTCTACGACGGCACCGACCAGCGCCCCGTAGAGGGCTGGAACGGCGGCTCCTACGCGCCGGAGAACGAGGACGGCGTCTCGTACGGGGACATCTCGGTCCGCACCGCCACCGACAAGTCGGTCAACTCGGTGTACGCGCAGATGGCCGTCGACGTCGGCCCCGCCAAGGTGGAGAAGACCGCCGTGGCCCTCGGCCTCCCCGCCGGCACCCCCGACCTGACCGCCTCCCCGTCCATCGCGCTCGGACCGGCCACCGCCAGCGTCCTCGACATGGCGGAGGCGTACGCCACCCTCGCCAACCACGGCAGCCACGGCACGTACACGCTCGTCGGGAAGATCACCAAGGACGGCTCGGAGGACGTGAAGCTGCCGGCCCGGGACGTGCGGCCGGGCAGCCGGCAGGTGGTGAGCCGCGAGGCCGCCGACACCACGACCTCCATGCTCCAGAGCGTCGTCGACGGCGGCACCGGGCAGGCCGCGCAGGGCGCAGGACGGCCCGCCGCGGGCAAGACCGGCACGGCGGAGGAGGACACCGCCGCCTGGTTCGCGGGCTACACCCCCGACCTCGCCACCGTCGTCTCCGTGATGGGCCAGGACCCCGAGACCGGCGCCCACAAGTCCCTGTACGGCGCCCTCGGAATGGCCCGTGTCAACGGCGGCGGCTTCCCCGCGCAGATCTGGGCCCAGTTCACCCAGGACGCCCTGGACGGAACCGAGGCGTCGGACTTCGACCTCCAGCTCCAGCCGGGCGCCGAGGAACCGGACGACACCGGCCTCGACCCCAGTGATCCGGCCACCGTCGACGGCCAGGACACCGGTGGCAGCACGGACGGCGGCCAGGACGAGGGCGGGACACAAGGCGGGGCCAACGGCAGCACACCGGCGTCCACGACCGGCCGGACACAGGGCCAGGGCCAGTCCCAGGGCGGGACGAACGGCCGGACGAACGGCCGGCCCCAGGGCCGGACCAACGGCGGCACCAACGCCTCCGGCGGAACAACGACCGGTACCACCGGTGGCACCACCACGGACGGCGGCGCCACCGGATCCACCACGACCGACGGGGGCACCACGGACGGCGGCATCATCGGCACGACAGCGGGCCAGGGACCCCTGAGCGGCCTCACACCCAAGAATCAGAGACAGAAACTGAAGCACTGAGCGGCCTCAGGCCCGAAACGGCGGAGGCGGGACCGACGGTCGGACCGACTGCCAGACCTACCGTCGGACCGCCGGCCCGTTGGCCGGTCGGTTCGACCGTCGATCCGGGAGTCAGATCCCCAGATCCTTGATGATCTTCGCCACGTGCCCGGTCGCCTTCACGTTGTACAGCGCCCGCTCGACCTTGCCCTCCTCGTCCACGACCACCGTGGAACGGATGACACCGACGACCGTCTTGCCGTACAGCTTCTTCTCACCGAAGGCCCCGTACGCCTCCAGGACCGCCTTGTCGGGGTCGCCGACCAGGGTGACCTTCAGGGACTCCTTCTCGCGGAACTTGGCGAGCTTCTCGGGCTTGTCCGGGGAGACGCCGATGACGTCGTAACCGGCGCCCGCCAGCAGGTCGAGGTTGTCCGTGAAGTCGCAGGCCTGCTTCGTGCAGCCCGGGGTGAGGGCGGCCGGGTAGAAGTAGACGATGACCTTGCGGCCCTTGTGGTCGGCGAGGGAGACCTCGTTGCCGTCGGCGTCGGGCAGGGTGAAGGCGGGGGCGGTGTCGCCGGGCTGGAGTCGCTCGCTCATCGGAACCTCACGTGGCCGGGGGTGGATGGAATGGATACGGAACGAGCGTAATGGGGGGTGCCGAGGGGTGCGGTCCGGTCCGAACTGACAGACTGTCCGGATCAGGGAGTCACTACACGACCACGGAGGCAGCGCGGTGTCGGATACGTCGAGAACGCCGGATACCAGGACTCCGGCGCAGATCGAGGCGGACATCAAGCACCGCCGCACAACACTCGCCGACACGCTCGACGAGATCGGCGTACGGGTGCACCCGAAGACCATCGTCGGAGACGCCAAGGCCAAGGTCGCCTCCAACATCGATCACACGCTCGGACGTGCCTACGTCGGCGTCAACCGCGTCGTCGGCGACGTGAAGGGGCAGTTCGTCACCGAGGACGGCGCGCCCCGGCTGGAGCGCATCGTGCCGGCGGCTCTGGTCGCGGTGGGACTCGTCGGACTGCTCGTGGTGGGCACGCGGCGCCGCAAGCGCTGACCCGCCCGCGTACGAAACAGGCCGGGACAGGTAGGTTCGGGGCGTGAGCGCCAATCGTGAAACGCACAGCACCCATGACGACAAGCTGCCCATCCGGATGCTGCACGACCGCGTGCTGGTACGGCAGGACGCCGCCGAGGGCGAGCGGCGCTCCGGCGGCGGCATCCTGATCCCCGCGACGGCGGCCGTCGGCCGTCGCCTCGCCTGGGCCGACGTCGTCGCGGTCGGACAGAACGTCCGTACGGTGGAGCCGGGCGACCGGGTCCTGTACGACCCCGAGGACCGCGCCGAGGTCGAGGTGCGCGGGACCGCCTACGTGCTGATGCGCGAACGGGATCTGCACGCCGTGGCCGCGGACCGCTTCGAGGGGTCCGAGGACTCCACCGGCCTGTATTTGTAGGGCATACGCCACCCGAAGGGGCCGGTGACCATGGTCACCGGCCCCTTTGCCATTCTTTTGCTACGGTGGAGGGACCCCGACGAGACGCGCCGTACCGGGCCCGCAAAGACGACGCACCGCCACCAAGCGTCGTCTCCCGGAGGTGCCCCCCATGGCCTGGGTCCTGCTGATCATCGCCGGTCTGCTCGAAGTGGGCTGGTCGATCGGAATGAAGTACACCGACGGCTTCACCCGCCCGGTCCCGAGCGTGCTCACCGCCGCCGGCATCGTCGCAAGCATGGTCCTGCTGTCACAGGCCGCCAAGTCCCTCCCGATCGGCACCGCCTACGGCGTCTGGGTCGGCATCGGCGCGGCGGGCGCGGCGATCCTCGGCATGACAGCCCTCGGCGAACCGGCCACCGCCGCCCGCATCTTCTTCGTCTGCCTGCTCCTGGTGTCGGTGGTGGGCTTGAAGGCGACGTCGGGGCACTGAGGCACCCTCAGCAGCCGGGTCCGCTCAGAGGTTTCGGACATGAAAGGAGACTCCCGGGCGGACGTCACGTCCGAGCTCGGAAGGCCTGACTGCTGATGGGCGGGACATCGACTGCCGGGTACGGCCTGGTCCGTCCGACATGAAGCGTCTGGCAGATACGTGGTGCCGACAGAAGGAAAGGCCGCCGCTCGCCGGACAGCCGCCGCTCGCCGTACACTTGCACCCGCCCGCCATGCTCGACGACGGGCAGGCCAGCGGCCTTGGCGGAACGGCAGACGCCTCGCGTTTAGGGCGCGATGGGAGAAATCCCGTGAGGGTTCGAATCCCTCAGGCCGCACTCACCTTCACGTGCAAGGTCCGGCTTGCGACTTCCGCAAGCCGGACCTTGTCGGTACGTGGTGCGCACCCCTCAGCCCAGCAACTCCCGCACCACCGGCGCCAGCGCCCGGAACGCCTTCCCCCGGTGGCTGATCGCGTTCTTCTCCGCGGGGGTCAGTTCCGCGCAGGTTCGGGTGTCGCCGTCCGGCTGGAGGATCGGGTCGTAGCCGAAGCCGTTCGTGCCGGACGGGGTGTGGCGGAGGGTGCCGAGCAGTTGGCCCTCGACGACGCGTTCCGTGCCGTCCGGCAGGGCGAGTGCCGCCGCGCAGGCGAAGTGGGCGCCCCGGTGCGGGGCGTCGATGTCGGAGAGCTGGGCGAGGAGCAGGTCCAGGTTGGCCCGGTCGTCGCCGTGGCGGCCTGCCCAGCGGGCGGAGAAGATGCCGGGGGCGCCGTTCAGGACGTCGACGCACAGGCCCGAGTCGTCGGCGACGGCGGGCAGGCCGGTTGCCCGGGCGAGGGCGTGGGCCTTCAGCAGGGCGTTCTCGGCGAAGGTGACGCCGGTTTCCTTGACGTCGGGGATGTCCGGATAGGCGTCCGCGCCGACGAGGTCATGGGTGAGCCCTGCGTCGGCGAGGATCGCCGTCAACTCGGTGAGCTTTCCGGCGTTGCGGGTGGCGAGGATCAGGCGGGTCATGGTCGCCAGTATCTCCGAGTCCGGTCCCGGGTCCGGCCCGTGTGATCCCGAGTCAGGCCCCCTGCCCGGCCCTTCCCGGTCCCAGGTCCGCCCCCCGCCTGTTCCAGGTCCGGCCCTCGCCTGTTCCAGGTCCGGCCCCCGCCCGGTCCATGGCGGACTCGGTCCCGTCTCGGGCCCAGTGCCGAGCCGGGCCCCGCCCGGTCCACCCCGCCCCCGCTACGGCGTGCACACCTTCGTCAGTTCGCCCGCCGCGGCCGTGACGGGGCTGATGTCGGGGGTGTTGTCGCCGTTCTTGACGGCCGTACGGACGTTGGCGACGGCCTTGTCGAGGTCGTCGACCGCCTTGTTGACGTCGGCGTTGTCGGTCTTGTCGCCGATCTTGGAGAGGTTGTTCTCGATGGCGCTGAGGGACGAGTCGGTCTGGGTCGGGTCGTTCGCCGCGTTCTCGACGGCCTGCTGGAGCGCGGTGACGCTGTCGGCGATCGAGTCGGCGGTCTGCACGCAGTCGAGCGCCTTGTTGACCGCGTCGCAGCCGACGGCCGCCGGCAGGACGACGAGTGCGGCGACGACGGCGAATATGGCGGTACGGCGGCGATTGCGGTGGCGCGCGGCCATGGAACGGTCCCTCCCCGTGGGCATGATGTGGCGCGGCCACGTCAGCGGACCGCACCGGCCCGCTGTGCGGTCGGCCCGATCCACCCGAAGGGGCCGGCGGGCGCACGGCTGGACCGTACGCCCGTACCCATAAGAACGCGAGGGGTTAACGCGCGGTTGCCTCACCGGTCGCTTCGAGTACCGCTCGCTGGACGGCGGCGAGTTCGTCGCAGCCTCCGACGGCCAGGTCCAGCAGGGCGTTGAGCTCCTTGCGGTCGAAGGGCTCGGCCTCGGCGGTGCCCTGGACCTCGACGAAGCGGCCGTCGCCGGTGCACACGACGTTCATGTCGGTGTCGGCCCTGACGTCCTCCTCGTAGCAGAGGTCGAGGAGGGGGACTCCGCCGACGATGCCGACGGAGACGGCCGAGACGGTGCCGGTGAGCGGCTTGCGGCCGGCCCTGATCAGCTTCTTGCCCTGGGCCCAGGTGACGGCGTCGGCCAGGGCGACGTACGCGCCGGTGATGGCCGCGGTGCGGGTGCCGCCGTCGGCCTGGAGGACGTCGCAGTCGAGGACGATGGTGTTCTCGCCGAGTGCCTTGTAGTCGATGACGGCGCGCAGCGAGCGGCCGATGAGGCGGCTGATCTCGTGGGTGCGGCCGCCGATCTTGCCGCGGACCGATTCGCGGTCGCCGCGGGTGTTGGTGGCGCGGGGCAGCATGGAGTATTCGGCGGTGACCCAGCCCTCGCCGCTGCCCTTGCGCCAGCGGGGGACGCCTTCGGTGACGGAGGCCGTGCAGAAGACCTTGGTGTCGCCGAAGGAGACGAGGACGGAGCCCTCGGCATGCTTGCTCCAGCCACGCTGGATGGTGATGGGGCGCAGCTGTTCGGGGGTGCGGCCGTCGATTCGAGACATGGCGTCGAGCCTATCGGCACAGGCGTGAGGGGCTGCCCGCCGGTGGCGGAAACAGCCCCTCAAGGGTGAGCCGGAACTCCTGAAGCGGTGGGTGGCTCGTGGGGAGCCGGGCCGGCTTCAGTGGGTCCCGTCGCTCACATCATGTCTTCGATCTCGCCCGCGATGGGGTCGGCGTCCGTGCCGATGACGACCTGGATGGCGGTACCCATTTTGACGACTCCGTGGGCGCCGGCGGCCTTCAGGGCGGCCTCGTCCACGAGGTCCGGGTTGGCGACCTCGGTACGGAGGCGGGTGATGCAGCCTTCGACCTCTTCGATGTTGTCGATGCCGCCGAGCCCGGCGACGATCTTCTCAGCCTTGGTGGCCATGTCCTACTCCCTGATCCGAACCGCTTTGTCGCAGTAACCCACAGTTGGCCCATCTTCGCGAGCGGTCATGTCGTAGGTGCCGAAGGATGGCGATCACGACAGAGCGACGCGTCGCAACTGGTCTACACCAGTGGGCGGGCTGTCGCCAAACCGGCCCGGCCCGGAGGACGCCCATGAGTGCCGTCAGCGCCGTCTCGCCATCGCGTGCCCGCTGGAACAAGGCTTTCCAGGGGCTTCAGAAGATGGGCCGCAGCCTCCAGTTGCCGATCGCCGTGCTGCCGGCCGCGGGCATCCTCAACCGGCTGGGGCAGCCGGATGTCTTCGGCGCGGACGGGCTGGGCTGGGACAACCTCTCCAGGGTGATGGGGGCGGCGGGCGGCGCGCTGCTGGACGGTCAGCTCGGGCTGCCGATGCTGTTCTGTGTCGGCGTGGCGATCGGTATGGCGAAGAAGTCGGACGGTTCCACGGCGCTCGCGGCGGTCGTGGGTTTCCTCGTCTACTACAGCGTGCTGCGCGCGTTCCCGGTGGACTGTCCGTCGGGGAGTGTCGCCATCAAGCTGGGCTGTCGGCTGGAGGACAACTCCGTCGTGGAGTTCACCTACCAGAACCCCGGGGTCTTCGGCGGGATCGTCATCGGGCTGATGTCGGCGTTCTTCTGGCAGCGTTACCACCGTACGAAGCTGGTGGACTGGCTCGGCTTCTTCAACGGGCGCCGCCTGGTGCCGATCATCATGGCGTTCGTGGCCGCCGCGTTCGCGTCGCTGTGCGTGTGGGCCTGGCCGCCGATCGGTACGTCACTGGAGAACTTCAGTAACTGGCTGGTGGGGCTGGGGGCATGGGGTTCGGGTGTGTTCGGGCTGGCCAACCGGGCGCTGCTGGTGATCGGGCTGCACCAGTTCCTGAACGTGCCCATCTGGTTCCAGTTCGGCAGTTACACCAAGCCCGACGGCCAGGTCGTGCACGGCGACATCAACATGTTCCTGGCGGGCGACCCGAACGCGGGGCAGTTCCTGTCGGGCTTCTTCCCGATCATGATGTTCGCGTTGCCGGCGGCGGCGCTGGCGATGACGCACTGCGCGAAGCCGCATCGCCGCAAGGAGATCGGCGGTCTGATGCTGTCGGTGGCGCTGACGTCGTTCGTCACGGGCATCACCGAGCCGATCGAGTACTCGTTCATGTTCATCGCGCCGCTGCTCTACGTGGTGCACGCGGTGCTCACCGGCGTCTCCATGGCGGTGACATGGGGGCTCGGGGTGCACGACGGCTTCAGTTTCTCCGCGGGTCTGATCGACTACGTCATCAACTGGAACCTGGCGACCAAGCCGTGGGCGATCGTGCCGATCGGGCTGTGCTTCGCCGCCGTGTACTACGCGATCTTCCGGTTCGCGATCACGAAGTTCGACCTGAAGACTCCGGGGCGGGAGCCCGACGAGGACGTCGAGGACACCACGAAGGCGTAGGCCTCGGCCGCCGAGACAGCGGCCTCCCGCCGTCAAGGTGTAGACCTCTGCACGGCCAAGACACAGACCTCCGCACGAAGGGCCCCCGGACCAGCTGGTCCGGGGGCCCTTCGTCATGACCAGAACCAGTTGTTCCCGTTATGGCCGAGACCACAAAATTGGTGGGTTCCTTATCCGGCCTTCACCGTGCTAAAAACAGGTCTACACCACTGAGTGGTGTAGACCACGTGGCCGCTGCCAAGCCCGGTTTCGCCCTTCCCGTCCCCCGGCAGCGCCAGCACATGGAGGAACTATGAGCACCGCCACCGCATCGGCGGCACCCGCAAAGAAGCGGGGATCCGGCCTGTTCCAGGGCCTGCAGAAGGTCGGCCGCAGCCTGCAGCTGCCGATCGCCGTGCTGCCGGCGGCGGGCATCCTGCTCCGGCTCGGCCAGCAGGACGTGCACGACAAGCTGAACCTGCCCGACAAGGTCACGGCAGTGTTCGCCACGGCCGGTGGCGCGATCTTCGACAACCTCCCGATGCTGTTCTGCATCGGTGTCGCGATCGGCTTCGCCAAGAAGGCGGACGGCTCCACGGCCCTCGCCGCGCTGGTCGGCTTCCTGGTCTACAGCAACGTGCTGAAGGCGTTCCCCGTCACCGAGGCGAAGGTCCAGAAGGGCGCGGACATAGCCGCGACCTACAACAACCCCGGCGTCCTCGGCGGCATCGTGATGGGCCTGCTGGCCGCCGTGCTGTGGAAGCGCTACCACCGCAAGCAACTGGTGGACTGGCTCGGCTTCTTCAACGGCCGCCGACTGGTGCCGATCGTCATGGCCTTCGTCGGCACCGCGATGGGCGTCTTCTTCGGTCTGATCTGGAAGCCCATCGGCGAGGGCATCTCGAACTTCGGCGAGTGGATCACGGGTCTGGGCGCCGTCGGCGCGGGCCTGTTCGGTCTCATCAACCGTGCGCTGATCCCGGTCGGCATGCACCAGTTCGTGAACACGGTCTCCTGGTTCCAGATCGGCGACTACAAGAACTCGGCCGGTGAGATCGTCCACGGTGACCTCAACCGCTTCTTCGCGGGCGACCCGACCGCCGGTCAGTTCATGTCGGGCTTCTTCCCGATCATGATGTTCGGCCTCCCGGCCGCCGCGCTCGCCATCGCGCACTGCGCCCGTCCCGAGCGCCGCAAGGCCGTGCTGGGCATGATGGTCTCGCTCGCCCTGACCTCCTTCGTGACCGGTGTGACCGAGCCGATCGAGTTCTCGTTCATGTTCATCGCGCCGGTGCTCTACGCGATCCACGCGGTCCTGACCGCGCTGTCCATGGCGATCACCTGGGCGCTCGGGGTCCACGCGGGCTTCACCTTCTCCGCGGGAGCCATCGACTACGCGCTCAACTGGAACCTGGCCACCAAGCCCTGGCTGATCATCCCCATCGGCCTGGTCTTCGCGGCGGTCTACTACTTCGTCTTCCGCTTCGCGATCGTCAAGTTCAACCTCGCCACCCCGGGCCGTGAGCCCGAGGAGGAGATCGAGGACCTCACGAAGGCGTGAGCCGTCCCTCCCAACGCCCGAAGGCCCCCGGAACCGCCTGGTTCCGGGGGCCTTCGTGTACGCGGAAGAGATCAGATCTCGTACGTAGCCCCCGGCGTCGCCAGTTCCACCGGGCCGGGGTATGCCGAGCGGGCGTCCGTCAGGTTGGTGCGGGCGTTCGTCCACGGGGGGATGTGGGTGAGGACGAGGCGGCGGGCGCCGGCGCGGGCGGCGGCCTCGCCGGCCTCGAAGCCGTTGAGGTGGAGGCCGGGGATGTTCTCCTTGCCGTGGGTGAACGCGGCCTCGCACAGGAACAGGTCCGTGTCGCGGGCGAGTTCGTCCAGGGTCTCGGTCACCCCGGTGTCCCCGGAGTACGTCAGTGACCTTCCGTCGTGCTCCACCCGGATGCCGTACGCCTCGACGGGGTGGCTCACCCGCTCCGTGTGCACGGTGAACGGGCCGACCTCGAACGTGCCCGGCTTGACCGTGTGGAAGTCGAAGACCTCGCTCATCGAGGACGCGGACGGCGTGTCGGCGTAGGCCGTGGTGAGGCGGTGCTCCGTTCCCTCGGGTCCGTAGACGGGGATCGGGTCGCAGCGGCCGCCGTCGTGGCGGTAGTAGCGCGCCACGAAGTACGCGCACATGTCGATGCAGTGGTCGGCGTGCAGATGGCTGAGGAAGATCGCGTCGAGGTCGTAGAGACCGCAGTGGCGCTGCAGCTCGCCCAGGGCACCGTTGCCCATGTCGAGAAGCAGCCGGAAGCCGTCGGCCTCTACGAGGTAGCTCGAGCAGGCCGATTCCGCGGACGGGAACGACCCCGAGCAGCCGACGACGGTGAGCTTCATAAGAGCTGGAACCTCCGCGCTGGCGGGAAGTGCAGAGAGTGGATGCGGTGTGCAGGTACTCGGTTGCGGATACGGGAACGGGGGGTGTGCGGTCCATCGAGCGTAAGGCGCGAAAGGGCCGGTCGCTCCTCCGCCAGGGGCTGTTGTGGGCGAACTCACCTGTGGTGTCACCGGTTCGGATGGACCTTGGGGCAACCGGGGTCCGTACCGGGCGGGCGCGGGCACATGCGCGCCGGTACCTTCTTCGGTATGGACACGTCCTGGTGGCTCGCGTTGGCGGCGGTGGTCCTGCTCGCGCTGGTCGCGGCACTGGTGGACGGCTGGGGGCGCCGCGGGCGCCGGCCGGCCGGGCGGAAGCGTCCCCCGGGGCGGCCCACGGGTCCCCGCCGGGGCGGAACGCTCCGCGGCGGGCCGCTGCCCAAGGCGGCGGAGATCTGGTGGGCGAACGTCCCCTACGAGGACGGGCCGGGGGCCAAGGACCGGCCGTGTCTGGTGCTGGTGGTACGCGGGAAACGGGTGACCGTCGCGAAGATCACCAGCAAGTACCACGACGAGCGGCCCGGGGTGATCCCGCTGCCCCCGGGGGCCGTGGGGGACGCCCACGGGCGGCCGAGCTTCCTGGAGACGGACGAGCTGCGCGAAGTGCCGGTCGGTGACTTCCGGCGGCGGGTCGGCGTGGTGGATCCGGTCCTGTGGGACCAGGTCCGCTACCTGGCCCGCTGAGGCCGAGCGCCCGCTTCGCGCGGGCGTGCTTCCCCTTCCCGCCGAGCGCGGGCTTTCCCGCCAAGAGCGGGGACACCCAGTTCGGCTTCACGCCGACCGGGCTTGCCCCCGCAGGGGCGAGGACACCTGGCCCCCTCCCGCCGGAGGCGGGCTCCCCTTCCCCGGAGGGGTCGGCGGTGCGCCCTGCGCCTGCTCCTCGTCAGCGCGGAAATGCCGGAGGGCGCCGGGGCCGTCGATCGGTCCCCGCGCCCTCCGGTCCAGCCTGTCCCCGCCCAGCCGCCTGGGCTACGCCCAGAGCTGGCCCCGCAGTGTCTTGATGGCCTCTTCCGTCGTGGCCGCCGTGTAGACGCCCGTCGACAGGTACTTCCAGCCGCCGTCCGCGACCACGAAGACGATGTCGGCCGACTCTCCGGCCTTGACGGCCTTGTTGCCGACGCCGATCGCCGCGTGCAGCGCGGCTCCGGTGGAGACGCCCGCGAAGATGCCCTCCTGCTGGAGGAGTTCCCGGGTGCGGGTGACCGCGTCCGCCGAGCCGACGGAGAAGCGGGTGGTGAGGACGGAGGCGTCGTACAGCTCCGGTACGAAGCCCTCGTCCAGGTTCCTGAGCCCGTAGACCACGTCGTCGTAGCGCGGTTCCGCGGCGACGATCCTGACGTCCGGCTTGTGCTCGCGCAGGAAGCGCCCGACGCCCATGAGGGTGCCGGTGGTGCCGAGGCCCGCCACGAAGTGGGTGATGGACGGGAGGTCGGCGAGGATCTCCGGGCCCGTCGTGGCGTAGTGGGCGCCGGCGTTGTCCGGGTTGCCGTACTGGTAGAGCATCACCCAGTCCGGGTGCTGCGCCGAGAGTTCCTTGGCGACGCGGACGGCGGTGTTGGAGCCGCCCGCGGCCGGGCTGGGGATGATCTCGGCGCCCCACATGCCGAGCAGCTCACGGCGTTCCCGCGAGGTGTTCTCGGGCATCACGCAGACCATGCGGTAGCCCTTGAGCTTCGCCGCCATGGCCAGCGAGATGCCGGTGTTGCCGCTGGTCGGCTCCAGGATCGTGCAGCCCGGCGTCAGACGGCCGTCCTTCTCCGCCTGCTCGATCATGTGGAGGGCCGGCCGGTCCTTGACCGAACCCGTCGGGTTGCGGTCCTCCAGCTTCGCCCAGATACGGACGTCCGCGGACGGCGAGAGCCGCGGCAGGCGCACCAGGGGGGTGTTGCCCACCGCGGCGAGCGGGGAGTCGTAGCGCATCGGAGACCAGCGGCCGATCAGGCCATGCCACCGGCGACGGCCGGCAGGATCGTGACGTTGTCGCCGTCGGTCAGCTTGGTGTTGATGCCGTCGAGGAAGCGGACGTCCTCGTCGTTGAGGTAGACGTTGACGAAGCGGCGCAGCTCGCCGCCGTCCACGATCCGGGCCCGGATGCCCGCGTGACGGGTGTCGAGGTCGGTGAACAGCTCGGCAAGGGTCGCCCCGCCGCCCTCTACGGCCTTCTCGCCGTCGGTGTAGGTGCGGAGGATGGTGGGGATGCGGACCTCGATGGCCATGGCTCTGGGCTCCTGTCGGAAGGAAAGTCAGGTCGGAAGACGCGCGGCGGCGCGGGCAGGGCAGGGGGTACGCCGGTTGCGGTGCCGCGGCTCTCGGCCGTACGGCGGCGGCAGGTCAGCGCGTACAGATGGCGCTCTGCAGCCTGCACAGGTCGACGTGCAGCCGCGCCACGAGCAGCGTGCCCGGCGTCTTGTCGCTCACGTCGTGGAAAACCATGGGCTCATCGTATCGATTCCCGGTACGGGCCCCGGAGTGTGATCTCGCATTCCGGACGCTTTTTGACCGATGGGTGAGATCAGTAGCTCTCGACGACCTTGACCTCCTCCTCCGTGACCTCGCCTTCCACGATCCGGTACGAGCGGAACTGGAAGGGGCCGGCGTCGTCGGTGTCCGCGGTGGAGACCAGGACGTAGTGCGCGCCGGGCTCGTTCGCGTACGCGAGGTCGGTGCGGGAGGGGTAGGCCTCGGTCGCGGTGTGCGAGTGGTAGATGACGACGGGCTCCTCGTCGCGGTCGTCCATCTCGCGGTAGAGCTTGAGCAGGTCGCCGGAGTCGAACTCGTAGAACGTGGGCGAGCGGGCCGCGTTGAGCATGGGGATGAAGCGCTCGGGGCGGTCGGTGCCGGCGGGACCCGCGACGACGCCGCACGCCTCGTCGGGGTGGTCCTGGCGCGCGTGCGCGACGATCTGGTCGAACAGGGCGTCGGTGATTCTCAGCATGCTGGTCAGGATAGACAGAAGGGCCGCCCCGTACCGAGGTGTGGTACGGGACGGCCCGTATGCCGGACGTCCTGAGCGGTGGCCGGGGCGGCCGGACGTCCGTGGGGCGGTCAGCCGATCGTCTCGAGTTCCGGCTCGCGGCGTTCGGTGACCTGGGGGTTGCGTGCCTTGAGGACCGCCCAGCCGATGGCCAGGGCGGCGGCCCAGACGGCCATCACGTAGAGGCAGATACGGGACTCGGAGTCGTACGCGATCAGGCCGGTGACGAAGAGGAGGAACGCGACCGCGACCCAGCTGCACTTCGCGCCGCCCGGGGCGGGGAAGGACGAGGCCGGCAGCCGGCCGGCGTCGACCGCGCGGCGGTAGCGGATGTGGCTGACCAGGATCATCAGCCAGGTCCAGATGCCGGCCGCGGTGGCCACCGAGGTGACGTACCCGAAGGCCTTCTCGGGGACGACGTAGTTGAGGATCACGCCGATGCCCATGAAGAGCACGGAGACGGTGATGCCGAGCGCGGGCGTCTTGGTGGACGACAGCTTGCTGAAGACCCGCGGGGCCTCGCCGCTGTCGGCGAGGTTGCGCAGCATGCGGCCCGTGGAGTACATGCCCGAGTTGCAGGAGGACAGGGCGGCGGTGAGGACCACGAAGTTGACGATGCCCGCGCCGGCCGGGATGCCGATCTTCGCGAAGGCCTCGACGAAGGGGCTCACGCCTGGCGCGAACTCCGTCCACTTCACGACGCAGAGGATGACGGTGAGCGCGCCGACGTAGAAGAGGGCGATGCGCCACGGGAGGGTGTTGATGGCCTTCGGGAGCGTCTTCTCCGGGTTCTCGGACTCGCCCGCCGTGACGCCGACGAGCTCGACGGCGAGGTAGGCGAACATGACGCCCTGGAGGGTCATCAGGGACGAGCCGATGCCGTTGGGGAAGAAGCCGTCGAACTGCCAGAGGTTGCTGACGGAGGCCGTGTCACCGGCGGAGCTGAAGCCGAAGGTGAGGACGCCGATGCCGATGACGATCATGCCGATCAGCGCGGTGACCTTGACCATCGAGAACCAGAACTCGATCTCGCCGAAGAGCTTCACCGAGATCAGGTTCGCCACGAACAGGACGACCAGGAACACCAGTGCCGTCACCCATTGGTGGATCGCGGGGAACCAGTAGTGAACGTAGATCGCGGCGGCCGTGAGCTCGGCCATGCCGGTGACCACCCACATCAGCCAGTACGTCCAGCCGGTGAAGTAGCCGAAGAACGGGCCGAGGAACTCGCGGGAGTACTCCGCGAAGGAGCCCGAGACCGGGCGGTAGAGCAGGAGCTCGCCGAGCGCCCGCATGATGAAGAAGATGATCACCCCCGCGAGGGCGTACATCACGATGAGGCTGGGGCCGGCCTTGGCGATGTTCGCCCCGGCTCCCAGGAAGAGGCCGACGCCGATGGCGCCGCCGATCGCGATCATCTGGACCTGACGGCTGCCGAGCCCGCGCTCGTACCCCTCTTCGGGGGCGTCGCCGCCCACGGCCTCACTGCCGTCGTAACTCTTGCCGACCTGCGATGAGGTCACGTTGGTGCGCCTTTCTCCATACCGGTCCGAGCCAGTCCCTTGGCTTCGGATCGGTTTCCGATCCCCCCGGATAGGTGGAGCTGTGCCTGGCCGGCGGTCCGCCGGCTCGGTGGCGCACCCGGCGGGACATGGGTGGTGTCCTGCCGGGCGGTCGTGAAGATCTATCACGGCGGCGGCGTTGATCGGCTGAGGGAGATGTCGCGCAGACCACAGGGAAAACCGGACAAACGTCGAACCGCGCCCCATAGGGCGCGGTTACGGTGACGTGATCGTTATCCGGATTTGAGCGTCCGCTGAGCGACCGCGAGAGGTGTCATGTCCTGACGGTTCAGGGCATAAGGGTTTCGACCAGGGTCTCCTGGAGGCCGCCGAGCCAGAGGTACGCCATCACCATCGGCTTGCGCGGGTCCTCGTCGGGGAGGCGGTAGAGGAGGTCGGTGTCCTCCTCGTCGACGACGTCGAGCCGCGAACCGATGGCGAGGCGCAGGTCGTTCAGGGCGCGCAGCCACTGCTCGGACTGCGCGGTGGTCAGCTTGAGGACCGCTCCGCCGTCGCCGCCGGGCGTCAGTCCGTCCAGCGAGCGGATCACCGTGAGGGCGTTCTCGCGCTTGCCGGCGCGCAGGTCGTTCTCGGTGAAGCGGCGGAACTCGGCGGAGTGGGCGTGCTGTTCCTCGGCCTGCTCGGGCGAGCCGGCCTCGACGCCGGGGCCGCTGTAGGCGTCGGGGAACAGACGCTTGAGCACCGGGTCGCTCGGCGGCTCGCTGGGGCCCTCCGCGAACAGCTCGGCGAGCGGGTCGGCGGAGGCGTCCTCCGCGGGGCCGGGACCGATGAGCTCCAGGAGCTGGACGGCGAGGGAGCGGATGATGGAGATCTCGACCTCGTCGAGCGCGACGGCCGCGCCGCCGCCGGGGAGCGGTTCGAAGTGTCCTGGCATGGAGTGAGTTCGCTACTTCCGGTCCTGCGGGCGGTCGGTTGACAGGGGGCCGGCTACTTCCGGTCCTGCTGAAGGGTGGCCCACAGACCGTAGCCGTGCATGGCCTGCACGTCGCGCTCCATCTCCTCGCGCGTGCCGCTGGAGACGACGGCCCGGCCCTTGTGGTGGACGTCCATCATCAGCTTGGTGGCCTTGTCCTTGGGGTAGCCGAAGTACGTCTGGAAGACATACGTCACATAGCTCATGAGGTTGACCGGGTCGTTGTGGACGATCGTGACCCAGGGGACGTCCGGCTCGGGTACGGCGAAGACCTCCTCCGCCGACTCGGTCTTCTCGATCTCTAGAGGTGCGGGAGCCGTCACACGCCCATGCTGCCACCAGAGGGGGTCTCCCGCATAAACGCTCCCCTGAGACGGGGGCCGGAACGGGGGCCGACACCCCGGGAATCGCGGGACCTCCCAGAAATCGTCAAAGTGACGAGATGGGGGTACGATCCCTGCCATGAACACAGCGGACCTTGGGCTGCCGGAAGAAGAGGGGCGCGACGCGCTTCCCCGGAACGGTGGCGGCGGGAGACGGGTGGGCGTTCCGTCCACGGCGCTCTTCACGGACCAGTACGAGCTGACGATGCTGCAGGCCGCGCTCGCGGCCGGGACCGCCGAGCGGCGCTCGGTCTTCGAGGTCTTCACCCGGCGGCTGCCCGAGGGGCGGCGCTACGGAGTGGTCGCGGGCACCGGCCGTGTCCTCGACGCCGTCGAGAACTTCCGGTTCGACGCGGACGTCCTCGGCTTCCTGCGCGAGCGCGGGATCGTGGACGAGCCGACCCTGGAGTGGCTCGCCTCCTACCGCTTCGATGGGGACATCTGGGGCTATCCCGAGGGCGAGGTGTACTTCCCGGGTTCTCCGCTCCTGCGGGTCGAGGGCAGCTTCGCGGAGTGCGTGCTCCTGGAGACGGTGATCCTCTCGATCCTCAACCACGACTCCGCCATCGCGGCGGCGGCCTCCCGGATGGCCTCCGCCGCGGGCGACCGGCCGCTGATCGAGATGGGCGCCCGGCGCACCCACGAGCTGGCCGCGGTGGCCGCCTCGCGGGCCGCGTACGTCGGCGGGTTCACCACCACCTCCGACCTGGCCGCGGGTTTCCGCTACGGCATCCCGACGGTGGGCACCTCCGCGCACGCCTTCACCCTCCTGCACGACAACGAGCGGGACGCCTTCCAGGCCCAGGTGGACTCGCTGGGCCGCGGCACCACGCTGCTCGTGGACACCTACGACGTCACCGAGGCGGTCCGCACGGCCGTCGAGGTCGCCGGGACCGGGCTCGGCGCGGTGCGCATCGACTCCGGCGACCTGCTGCTCGTCGCCCACCGGGTGCGCCAGCAGCTGGACGAGCTGGGCGCGACCGGGACGAAGATCGTCGTGACCTCCGACCTCGACGAGTACGCCATCGCCTCACTCGCGGCGGCGCCCGTGGACGCGTACGGCGTCGGCACCCAGCTGGTGACGGGTTCCGGCCATCCGACGTGCTCGATGGTCTACAAACTGGTCGCCCGTGCCGAGTCGGCCGACCCGAAGGCGCCGCTGGAGCCTGTGGCGAAGAAGTCCACGGGCGGCAAGACGTCCATCGGCGGCCGCAAGTGGGCCGCGCGGCGCCTGGACGAGCAGGGGGTCGCCGAGGCCGAGGTGATCGGCGTCGGACCGGTGCCCGGCGAACTGGCGGACCAGCAGATCCTGGTCCAGCTGGTCAAGGGCGGGCAGGTCCTGTCCCGTGAGCCGCTCGATGCCGTACGTGACCGGCACGCGGCCGCACGCGCCCGGCTGCCGCTGTCGGCGACCCAGCTGTCGCGCGGCGAGCCGGTGATTCCCACCCAATACGTCTGAGGCGCGCGGGGCGGGCGGGACGGCCGGTGCGGGAGTGACGCCGCGCATGAACCTCCGGTGAGCGGGAATGCAACGGCAGCGTGCCCGCGCGGGCCGTGAAGCCGAATACCCCCTCCCGTACAGCCCTCGAAGTCTCTAGGCTCGGAAGTTCAACGGCCGGGCCCGCACCCTTGTCTGCCGCACCCATAGCCGAAGGACACCGCCCATGCGCCGCGCCTTGATCGTCGTAGACGTGCAGAACGACTTCTGCGAGGGAGGCAGCCTCGCGGTGGCCGGGGGCGCCGACGTGGCCGCAGCGGTCACGGAACTGATCGGGCAGGCCCCCGCCGGCTACCGGCATGTCGTCGCCACCCGCGACCTCCACATCGCGCCCGGGGGGCACTTCGCCGACAACCCCGACTACGTGCACTCCTGGCCCGCGCACTGCGTGGCCGGTACGGAGGGCGTGGGCTTCCACCCGAACTTCGCTCCGGCCGTCGCCTCCGGCGCGATCGACGCCGTCTTCGACAAGGGCGCCTACGCGGCGGCCTACAGCGGCTTCGAGGGCGCCGACGAGAACGGGGTGGCGCTGGGCGACTGGCTGCGCGACCGCGGGATCGGCGAGGTGGACGTGGTCGGCATCGCGACCGACCACTGCGTCCGGGCGACCGCCCTGGACGCCGCCCGGCAGGGCTTCCGCACGACCGTCCTGCTCGACCTGACGGCCAAGGTGGCGGAGGAGACGACGGAACGCGCGCTGGAGGAGCTGCGCGCCGCCGGAGTCGAGCTCACGGGCAAGCCCGTGGTGTAGCGGGGCCACGGCACCGGGTCACACGGAGCCGCACGGGGTCACACCAGGTCACACCCGATGAGCCGCACCGAGTCGTATGCCGGGTCACACCCGCCCCGCACGCGCTCCCGCGGCCTCACGGCTGCGGTGCCGGGCGCCTGAGCAGCGTCCTGACCGGGTGCCACAGCTCCTGGGTGAGCTCGGGGGCACCGCTGACGGGGACCGCGCCGTCGGGGGCCGTACGCCAAATGAGCCCGTCGGGGTGGTGCAGGACCGCGGTGATCTCGTCCGGGGTGGGCGGGGCCGCGTTGCCCCGGAGGTAGACGGCGCGCAGGCCCAGGTTCCGCAGCCGGGTCAGGGCGCGGGCCCGGTTCTGGGCGACGACCAGGAACCGCAGGCAGCCGTAGCCGTAACCTGCCGGACTGGGCAGGTTCAGCGCCACTACGACGCTGCCGTTCGGCAGTCTGCAGAAACCTCCTGCGGCCATGCGGTCACACCCCCGTACGATTCGGTGTCAATAAGCCGGGCACAGGACGCACCTAAACACGATCGGCGGCAACCCGCCAGGGGGTTGCCGCCGATACGCGTTTGACCTGCGGAAATGCCGACTACTTCACTGCGGGACCGACCTTGAGCGAGATCGTCGAGCCGTCCTTGGCCTCCTTGACGATCTGGATCTTGGTGTTGGTGTCAGTGATCTTGACGCCGCCGGTCGGGTTCCGGTTGTCGTAGTAGTCGCTGGTGTGGTCGTTGAAGACCGACACCCCCTTCGACGACGGGATCCTCGTGGCGACGTCCGCGCTGTGCAGCGTGAGGCCGTCCGTGCGGTACAGGCTGAACGGGGAGTCGTAGGCCTGGATGCGGTTGCGCATCAGCGTGCCGTTGTCCCACCACAGGGCCTTCGGGTGCGAGTCGACCGGAAGCGCGAGGCCGACACCCGGGTGCTGGCTGGTGTTGTTGTCCGCCTGCGAGGTGTCCCACTTCCAGATCAACAGGCCGTTCTGGTAGGCGTAGTGCTCCACCCAGTCCGGACGGGTCGTCGAGAAGCCGAAGTTGTACGGGCCGACCTTGAGGGTCTTGTCGTACGAGACGTACTGGCGGTTCTCCGCGAGGTAGTACTGCGCGTAGTCCTTGGTGAACGAGGCGCCGATGCGGGAGAAGCCGCTCGCGGTCCAGGCGGCGTCGGCCGTCTCGGCGTTGTCCGAGAAGAGCGCGGCTCCGTCCGCGGTGACACCGATCTCGTCGGCCGCGAAGCCCTTCAGCGCCACACCGCCGTCGCTCTGGTAGCGGAAGCGGATGTCGATCTTCTTGCCCGCGTAGGCGTCGAGCGGGTACGCCAGCTTCTTGTACGCGTCGACCGTGCCGGTGAGGGCGGGCTTGTCGCTGCCGTCACGCGGGATGGCGGCGCCGTCCACCGTGCCGTCGAGAGCGGTCCAGTTGGCGCCGCCGTCGGTCGACACCTCGGTGTAGAGGTAGTCGTAGCCCGCCTCGATGTCGTACCAGCCGTCGAGGGTCAGCGTCGCCGACGACTTGCCCGTGAGGTCCACGGACCGGGTCAGCGTGTTCTTCAGGTTGTCGCCGCTGCCGCTCCACCACTGGGACGAGCCCTGCGCGGGGTTGACGACCGTGGTCGTGACCGCCTTGTCCGGCAGGCTGACGACGAGCGCCTGCTTGTTCCAGGTGTTGTACTCGGCGACGCCCAGCTTGTGCGTGGACTGCTTGCCGGCCTTGGCGGTGTCGTAGTTCAGCCAGCCGAGCTGGAGCTTGTCCCAGGCGTTGAAGTCGCCGGGGAGGTCTCCGATGGAGTCCTTGCCCCTGCCGAGCCAGGAGCCCGAGGACATCAGGGTCCAGAAGCCGGTGGAGTTGTCGCCGCCGGCCGTGTCGTAGTGGTCCGGCAGACCGAGGTCGTGACCGTACTCGTGGGCGAAGACGCCGAGTCCGCCGTTCTCCGGCTGGATGGTGTAGTCGCCGACCCAGATGCCGGTGTCGCCGATCTGGGCGCCGCCGAGCTTGTTGTCGGCCGGGCCCGTGGCGCCCGCGTCGGTGCCGAACGCGTACCAGCGGTGGGCCCAGATCGCGTCGGTGCCCTGGGCGCCGCCGCCCGCGGACTCGTCCTCACCGGCGTGCACGATCTGGAAGTGGTCGATGTAGCCGTCGGGCTCGTTGAAGTTGCCGTCGCCGTCGTAGTCGTAGCGGTCCCACTGGTCGAACTGCGCCAGGTCCGTCTTGATGGCGGCGTCGGACTTGCCGGCCGCCTTCTGCTGGGCGACCCAGGCGGTGACGCCGTCGCTGACGACGTTCCACACGCTCGGGCAGTTCGTGGAGCCGCAGGCGTCGTTGCCGTAACGGGCCTCGTTGTAGGGGACCTTGACCCAGTCGGCGACCTCGCCGTCCACCGAGTAGCGGCCCGAGGACTGCGTCTCGTAGAACTTCTTCATCGACTCGACGTTCTTGCCGGTGCCGAAGTAGAGGTCCTGGAAGTGCTTCTGGTTGTAATCCGCCTGCCAGGCCGTGCTGTTGTCCTTCTTGCGGTCCGGCTTGGCTATCTGGTTGTGCAGCGGGCCGGCGGTGCCACCGAACTTCGGGTCCGCCTTGTCGCCGAACTGGACGAGGATCGTGAAGATCTTGTCGGTCTTCTCGCGGCCCAGCTCGACGTACTTGCTGCTGCCCTTCTTGCTCTTCAGCTGGACGACCTGCGAGCCGTTGCGGTTCTGCACCTTGGCGTCGCCGGATATCACCTGGTTCAACGCCTCTTGGTGCTGGGCGTTCTGCGTCTTGCTCAGCGGTCCGTCGAGGTCGTGGTCGACCGTGTTCCGGACCGGCTGCGGGTCGTGACGGTTCACGACGGGTGACGCGGCGGCCGAGTCGGCCTGCGCCACCGCGTACGTCGAGAACGTGGCGGTGGCCGCCGCGAGGGCGACGCCCACCGCGGCTGCTCTGAACGTCCATGGTCTGTTGGTCACTTGATGTCCTCCCCCGCGCCCGTTCGCGCGGAGGGGGTTCCGGGTCATGGAGGTCCGCGCGCGCAACGCGATTCAAGTGACGACAGTTGACCGGAGTTACCAAAGAAAAGACAGATCTTGACTTGAACCTGGCAAGTGCATTATGCGAAGCCTACGTTCGGTATCCGGACGCCCCGAAACCCCCCAACAGGCGCGCCCTTACGCCCACTTGATGGACGTGATGACTCCGTGCGCCCCCTGTGCACCGGCACCGTGGGTAAGGTCACGCTTACCGGACGTTCCACTCGGGCATGCAGGCGAATAGAGTCGATTGGCGAAGCGTCGGAAGCCGGCGGGAAGCCACGTCGACACCGTTGTCCCACCCCCGATTCCTATCCGCACCCTCCCCCATCGCGAGAGGCACCGGGGGGAGAACCCCCATCCGAGGACACGATTGCCATGCCTCGTCCGACCGCCGCACAGCTCGCCTACGGTTCCTGCACCGTGATCTTCTCCACCCTCGCCATGCTGCTGCTGTCACAGACGAGTTCGAGCCTGGGGATCGTGCTGATCACCCTCTCGGCACTCGCTCTCGGACTGCTGGTGGCCATGACGGTCCCGCTGCCGAAGCCCGCACCGTCCGCCGCCGCGGCCGTCATCCACGAGCGGGTGCCGGTGCGACGCGAGACCGCGTCCGTGTCCGCCGCCTCCGTGCCCGAGCCGGTGCGCGAACCCGCGGGGCCCTGAAGCGGCGTACGCGAGCCTGCGGACCCCGGTCTCCCAGCGGACCGGCGGACCGCCGGCACCCCGGACGCTCCGACCTCGTACCCGAACGGCGGGCCCGTGAACCACGGACCCGCCGTTCGTGTGTGCGCCGCCCGCGTGCGCCGTCGCCGCCGCGGCCCATGTCGTCCCGGCCCCACTCCGCCCCGGCCCACGTCGTCCGGCCAGCCACGTCACAGGGCCGTGCGGTCCCGCCGCCGTCACCCGGCGTCGACCACCACCGTCTTGGCCGCCTTGTCGTGCAGGCCCTGCTTGTAGGGCTTGTCGAAGAAGCTCCAGCCGCCCGCGATCGCCGTCCAGACACAGGCGCAGCAGAACGCGAACGGAATCCACAGGACCAGGGCGCGGACCAGGGAGGTCTGCACGGAGGGTGTCGAGCCGTTGTCGAGGTTGGCGACGCGGTGGTTGAACAGCCGCTTGCCGAGGGTCTGGCCCGTCTTGCTGATCATCACGGTGTCGTAGGAGACGTAGAGCACGGCGGCCACCACGGACTGCCCGAGCGACTTGCTGAACTCGATCTTGTTCGAGTCCATGTTGTACTCGGTGACCCCGAACGCCCAGGACAGCAGCCACACCACGATGCCCACGAGGATCATGTCCAGGATCCTCGCCAGCACCCGCTTCCCGCTGTCCGCGAGCGGCGGCATCCCGGCGAGCGGATCACCGCCGTACGGGCCGCCACCGCCATAGGGGTCGCCGCCCCCCTCGTGAGGGCCGCCGCCTTCGCCGTAGGGACCGCCGCCTCCGTGGGGAGGCGGCCGGCTTCCGAACGGGGGCGGCTGACTGCCGTAGGGCGGGGTCTGGCCGCCGGACGGGGGCGGCGGGTCGTACGGGGACCCCGCGCCCTCGCCGGGCGGGGGCTGCTTCCTGAACGGGTCGTCGTCCGGTGGCCGGCCGGGGCCCGGGGGCGGCGGTTCGCTGCTCATGGCCCGAGTCGACCGCGAACCCCCCGGCTCCGCATCCGGCGAAGGGCCGTCCGGGGGACGGGATTACCGGGCGGGCCCCGCCACGAAGGTGTGCGCCGCCTTGTCGTGCCAGCACTGGCTCCAGGGCTTGTCGAACAGGCACCACAGGACGCCGACGAACCCGACGAGCAGCAGGCACGGCACGCTGAGGACGAGCCAGCGGCCCAGCGCCCGTCCGAAGGCCGGCGGTTCATGACCCTCTATGTCGCGCACCTCGATGCCGAACAGCTTCTTGCCCAGTGTGCGGCCCCACCTGACGGTGGGCAGGACCTCGTAGAGGACGCCGAAGAGGAGCAGTACGGCGAGGACGGCGCCGAGGCAGGAGGCTGTCGTGCCGTCGAGGAGCCAGACGGTGACCTTCTCGCCCGACAGTTTGGCCGCGTCGATCTTCTCGTTGATGTGATCGGCCGCCCTGGTGCCCAGCGGCACGGCGGCCGCCGCGGTGACCGCGGCGAGGACGACGGTGTCCACCAGCCGGGCGGCCAGCCGTCTGCCGAGGCCGGCCGGACGGGCCGCCGACTGCCGGCGGGCGGCCGCCTGGAACACGTCGTCGACCGGCGGCTTCCACTGCGGGACCCGCTGTCCCTCCTCGGCGGGGTCACCCGCGAGCTGGTGCACCTGCTGGGCCCAGGAGGGCTGGCCGCCGCCGGTCCCGGAGGCCATGGGGGCGGCGGCGCCGGGCTGTTGGGGGACGGCGGGAGCGGCCGGCGCGGCGGACGCCTTGGCGGCGGCCTGCGCGGCGGCGTTCTGGGCGGCGGCGTTACGGGCGGCCTGCCCGGCTCCGTAGCCGTCTCCGGATGGCGCCCCGGATGACGTGGGCGTGCCGGACGCGGCAGGTGCGGCGGACGCGCCCGGAGTGGCCGCCGCCGGCCGCGTGCTCCCGCCGTGCGCCCCGCTCTGCTGCTCCGTACGCGGGGAGGGCGCGCGAAAAGCCCGGTCGTCCTCGGCGGGTACGGGATCCGGGGCGCCGGGAGTGGCGGTGGAGTGTCCGGCTCCGGACGGCCCGGTGCTCGCGGCAGCCCCGGTCCCGGGCCCGCCCCAGCCGTCGGCTCGGCCCGAACCCGCCTCACCCGTACGGCCCGTACCGGCCGTACCGCTGGTGTCTTCCGCGCCCTCCGGTCCCGTGGGCGGCACCGGTGCGGTGGGGCGGCGGAAGACCACGGGGCCTCCGGTCGCCGGGGGCCGGGGGGTGCCGCCGGAGTCGGCGGGCGGGATCGTCGTCGTACCGTCCGTGCGCGCCGCCGCCCCGTCGGGCTGGATCACCGCTTCGGCGGACTCCGCCGCACGCGGGACGCGCGGGTCGGGTTCCTGCGGCGCGCCCCAGGACACCCGGCGGTCCTGGTCGCCGCCGAAGCCGGACTGCTGGGAACGGTCGGCGCCCCACGCGGCGGCGGGCTCGGGCCGGCTGCCGTGCTGGGACTCGGCGCGGGTGGCCTGGCGGGGCTGCGGGTCCTCGTCGAAGAAGTGCGGGCCCGTCTCCTCCGCGGCGGGGGTGCCTCCCCGTCCGCGCGCGTCCGAGAACTCGGGGGACGGCGCCGGAGCGGGCACACGCGCGGGGCGCACGCCGGCCGGCGGGGCGAGCGCCTCGCCGCCCGACGGCGCCGGGCGGCTCGTGCCCGGCACCCAGGCGGCGCCGTTCCAGTACCGGACGTATCCAGGGATGGAGGGGTCCGGGTAATACCCTTCGCGGGGCCTGTCGTCACCGGGGGCCGGGGTTGGGGCGCTCATGTCCGTCGTCCCGTATCTGCTCGGGGGTCGTGTTGGGGGTCCACATCTACCAGACCCGCGCACGCGTCACGGCCGGTCCCGCCGTACCCACTCCTTTCGGGCAAGGTTCCGCCCCCTCTTGCGAGCGGACGTCCGAGGCTGTCCGCGCTGTGCCCGAACAAGGGCCGAAGGAGAGCCGTGGAAGAGCGCCAGGACTGCCGTAGGACTGCCGTAGGAGAGTCGTACGAGAGCCGAAGCGGGCCCGAAAGAATTCTCCGAACCCGCGTAATGCTCACGGCGCGAGGCGCTCTCCACTCGTACGGGCCCGCCCACAGGAGCCCGTACGACGAAAGGAAGCGCATCGACATGCACACCGTGGTGGAACGCGAGCTGGAGCTTCATCTCGTCCTGTCGCCCGAGCACAGCATCCCCGTACCCGCGCGCCTCGGCTACCGCTCCGACGACCCGTACGCCGTCCGCATCACCTTCCACATCGGCTCCGACCATCCCATCAACTGGACGTTCGCCCGTGAACTGCTCGTCGAGGGGGTGTTCCGGCCGTGCGGCCACGGCGATGTGCGGGTGTGGCCGACGAAGGTCGGCGGCCGGAGTGTCGTCCTCATGGCGCTGAGCTCGCCGGACGGCGACGCGCTGCTCGAAGCGCCCGCCGCACAGATCTCGGCCTGGCTGGAGCGCACCCTCAAGGTGGTCCCCCCGGGCTCCGAGGCCGGGCAGCTCGGTATCGACGCCGGCCTGGCCGAGCTGCTCGCGCCGTCCCCGAGGCTCTCGGCCTCGCTCGACCAGGGGGGTACCCCGTCGCCCGACGACCTGTGGCTGCGCGACCCGTGGCCGTCGGACGAGTCCACGGACGGTGAGTAGCCCTGACGGGTCCGCGGCAGGTGGACACCCCTGCCGGGACGCCGGACGGCGAGTCGCCCTGACGCGTCGGCGGTCGGTGAACAGCCCGGGGGCTCAGAACAGTTTGCCCGGGTTCAGGAGGCCCAGCGGGTCGAACGCCGTCTTGATGGCCCGCTGCATCTCCACGCCCACCGGGCCGATCTCACGGGCCAGCCACTCCTTCTTCAGGACGCCCACGCCGTGCTCACCGGTGATCGTGCCGCCGAGTTCCAGGCCGAGGGCCATGATCTCGTCGAAGGACTCGCGGGCGCGCCGGGACTCGTCGGGGTCGGTGGCGTCGAAGCAGACGGTGGGATGTGTGTTGCCGTCGCCCGCGTGTGCGCAGACCCCGATGGTCAGGGCGTACTTCTCGGCGACGCGCTCGATGCCGTCGAGCATGTCGCCGAGCCGCGAGCGCGGCACGCACACGTCGTCGATCATCGTGGTGCCCTTGACCGCTTCGAGCGCGGTGAGCGCCAACCGCCTTGCCTGGAGCAGGAGTTCGGACTCGGCCGCGTCCTCGGCAGGGACCACCTGGGTCGCGCCGGCGGCCTCGCAGAGGGCGCCCACCAGGGCGAGGTCGGCCGCCGGGTCGTGGGTGTCGAAGGCCGCGAGCAGCAGCGCCTCGGTGGTCTCCGGGAGGCCCATGTGGGCGAGGTCGTTGACGGCCTTGACGGTCGTACGGTCCATCAGTTCGAGGAGGGAGGGCACATGACCGCCCTCCATGATCCGGCAGACGGCGTCGCAGGCGGCCCGCGCCGACCCGAACTCGGCTGCCAGGACGAGCTGTTGGGGCGGCTGCGGCTTCAGCGCCAGAGTCGCCCGTACGACGATGCCGAGCGATCCCTCGGAGCCCACGAAGAGGCGGGTGAGGTCGTAGCCGGCGACGCCCTTGGCGGTTCTGCGCCCGGTGGACATCAGCCGCCCGTCGGCGAGGACGACGTCGAGACCGAGGACGTACTCGGCCGTCACCCCGTACTTCACACAGCACAGCCCGCCGGAGGCCGTGCCGATGTTGCCGCCGATGGTGCACGTCTCCCAGCTGGAGGGGTCCGGCGGGTAGTACAGGCCGTGTTCGCCTACGGCGCGGGAGAGCGTGGCGTTGACGACACCGGGTTCGACGACGGCGATGCGGTCGACCGGGTTGATCTCCAGGATGCGGTCCATCCTCACCAGGGACAGCACCACACAGCCGTCGGTGGCGTTGGCCGCTCCGGACAGGCCGGTGCGGGCGCCCTGCGGGACGACCGGGACGCGCAGTTCGGTCGCGACGCGCATGACGTGCTGGACCTGCTCGACGGTGCGCGGCAGGACGACCACGGAGGGTGTGCCGGCCTCGCAGAAGCTCGCCATGTCGTTGGCGTAGGAGGCCGTGACGTCCGGGTCGGTGAGGACGGCCTCGGCCGGCAGGCCGCTCAGCAGGCGGTCGAGAAGGTTGCCGGTCGCTGCCGTGTCCTCATCGCGCGGGGCTTCGATACGGCTCATGATCACAGGGTCGCACCCGGGGCCATCGGTGTGAACCCCATCCGCGTGAGGCTTCGCGTGCCGGGGTGCGGTCTTCGTATTGACGCACAGTGAGCCGCATGGAGATCGAAGAGCGACAGCCGGTGCCCGCCGGGTCCGGGCGCGCGGTGCCCGCCGGTGAGCGGCCCGAGGAGCCCGTCGGCGCGCGGTCTCCGGAGCCCTCCGGTCCGCGCCGCTCCCCGCTCGCCCGGCGCGCGCTGATCGGCGCGGTCGCCGGCTGTGTCGTGCTCGGCGGTGTGCTGGTGCTGCTGCCCTCGTTGGAACGGGACGGGGCACCGCGGCCCGCCCCGGGTCCGGTGGCGCGGGCGGTGACCGCGGTGGGCGCCGGGGTGCCCGCGGCACTGCCCGATCTCGCCGCCCTCATCGACGACCGCGAGGCGCGGGTGCGGGCCCGTCCGCGCGACGACGTGTCGTGGGCGGTGCTCGGCGTCGCGTACACGGAGCAGGCGCGGCGGACGGCGGCGGCCGTGTACTACCCGAAGGCCGAGAAGGCGCTGCGGACCTCGCTGAACGTGCGGCCGAAGGACAACCTGGCGGCGCTGGACGGGCTCGCCGCTCTCGCCGGCGCGCGGGGCGACTTCCGGACCGCGAAGCAGTGGGGCGAGGCGGCGCTGAAGCTGGCGCCGAAGCGGTGGACGACGTATCCGACGCTCATCGACGCGTACACCGGGCTCGGTGACTACAAGGCCGTGGGCAAGGCCCTCGACAGGATGCTCGCCCTGCGTTCCGGGCCGGCGGCACAGGCCGTCGCGGCGCGCGTGTACCGGGACCGCGGCCGGCGCGAGGACGCCGCGGCGGTGATCTCGGACGCGGCGGCGGGCGCGGCGACCCCCTCCGAGCAGGCGGCGTTCCTCCAGCAGGCCGGTGATCTCGCGTGGGAACGCGGCGACCGCCAGGAGTCCCTGGACCACTACCGGGCCGCGGTGAACACCGACGCCGACGCGTACGACGCGCTGGCCGGGCAGGGGCGCGCGCTGACGGCGCTGGGGCGCACTTCGGAGGCGCTGCGCGCGTACCGGGCGGCGCTCGCCAAGCGGCCCACGCCGCGTTACGCGCTGGAGCTGGGGGAGCTGTACGAGAAGCTGGGGCTCGGCGGGGCCGCGCGCGTGCAGTACGACCTGCTGCGGGAGCTGGTGCGGCGGGAGAGCGCCGAGGGTGTGGACGACGAACTGGTCCTCGGGCTCTTCGAGGCGGACCACGGCGATCCGCAGGCGGCGGTACGGGCGTTGCGCGCCGAGTGGCAGCGGCAGCCCGGTATCGCGGTGGCGGACGCGCTGGGCTGGGCGCTGCACCGCGCCGGGGACGACAGGGCGGCGCTCGACTTCGCGGTGCGGGCCACGGACCCGGAGCACGGGGGCGGTGTGCGCAGCGCGTTGTACGCGTATCACCGGGGGCGGATCGAGCGTGATCTGGGGCTGTCGGGTCCGGCGCGCCGGCATCTCGCCGAGGCGTTGCGGATCAACCCGTACTTCTCGCCGCTGCTGGTGCCCGAGGCCCAGCAGGCCCTGGCGGCGCTGGGCGAACCACCGGCCGGGGGCCCGCCGGAGGACTCGGGGGAGCCGGACGGATCCGACGACGCGGCGACGGGCGCGGCCGGGCCTTCGGGGGCGGCGGGCGGCCCGTCGGCGGCGGGTTCGACGGCGGGTTCGACGGCGTCAGCCGGCACCGGCTCCCCCGGCGCGGCGGTCCCGCCGACCGCGCCGGGGCAGCCCTCCGCACGGTGAACGCGGGACAGGAACGTACGGGAACGGGCGTGTGCGGGAGCAGACGTGTGCGGGAACAGGCGTGTCCGGTGTACGCCGCTCGGCGCGCACCGGACACATGACACGTGAGGCCCAACCAGCCCTCAGGGATTGCCCGTTCTACGGGTTCAGAGGTTGCCGCGCTTCTCCTGCTCGCGCTCGATCGCCTCGAAGAGGGCCTTGAAGTTGCCCTTGCCGAAGCCCATCGAGCCGTGCCGCTCGATCATCTCGAAGAAGACGGTCGGACGGTCCTGGACCGGCTTGGTGAAGATCTGGAGCAGATAGCCGTCCTCGTCGCGGTCGACGAGGATCTTCAGTTCGCGCAGGGTGTCGACGGGGACGCGGGTGTCGCCGGCCCACTCGCCGAGGGTGTCGTAGTACGAGTCGGGGGTGTCGAGGAACTGGACGCCGGCCGCGCGCATGGTGCGGACGGACTGGACGATGTCGTTCGTGTTCAGCGCGATGTGCTGGACACCGGCACCGCCGTAGAACTCCAGGTACTCGTCGATCTGGGACTTCTTCTTGGCGATGGCGGGCTCGTTGATCGGGAACTTGACCTTGAGCGTGCCGTCGGCGACGACCTTCGACATCAGCGCGCTGTACTCGGTCGCGATGTCGTCGCCCACGAACTCCTTCATGTTCGTGAAGCCCATGACCTTGTTGTAGAAGCCGACCCAGTCGTTCATCCGGCCGAGCTCGACGTTGCCGACGCAGTGGTCGATGGCCTGGAAGGTGCGCTTGGCGGGGGGCTCGACGATCGGGGCGGCGGCCGCGTACCCGGGCAGGTAGGGGCCGTCGTAGCCGGTCCGCTCGACGAGCGTGTGGCGGGTCTCGCCGTACGTGGCGATGGCGGCGAGGACGACGGTGCCGTGCTCGTCCTTCATCTCGTGGGGCTCGGCGATCGAGCGGGCGCCGTGCTCGACGGCGTACGCGTACGCGGCGCGCGCGTCGGGGACCTCGATGGCGAGGTCGACGACGCCGTCGCCGTGCTCCGCCACGTGCTCGGCCAGGAAATGGCCCCAGGGGGTGGCGGGCTTGATCACCGAGGTGAACACGAAGCGCGCCGAGCCGTTCTCGAGGACGTACGACGCCGTCTCGCGGCTGCCGTTCTCCGGTCCGGAGTAGGCGACGAGCCGCATGCCGAAGGCCGTGGAGTAGTAGTGCGCGGCCTGCTTGGCGTTGCCGACGGCGAAGACGACCGCGTCCATTCCCTTGACCGGGAAGGGGTCGGCCTGCCGGGCGGTGTCGGGAGTGTGGTGTGTGGTCTGCGTCATGGCCGCAGGCTCCCTCCGTTCCGCAAGGTGCGCAATAGTTCGCCTGTCGGCTGAACAATGTGTGCAGTGAAAGACCCGGACCGGCGGGCTTTCTGTACATGATGACCATCTCGGAGGCCCGCATGGCGATCGATCATCTGGACGGGCGGCTGCTCGTGCTGCTGGCGAAGGAGCCGCGCATCGGGGTGCTGGAGATGTCGCGGCGGCTCGGGGTCGCGCGGGGAACGGTGCAGGCGCGGCTGGACCGGCTTCAGTCGAACGGAGTCATCCGGGGCTTCGGTCCGCAGGTCGACCCGGCGGCGCTCGGCTATCCGGTCACGGCGTTCGCGACGCTTCAGATCCGGCAGGGGCAAGGCGCTGACGTACGCGCCCACTTGGCGACCGTGCCCGAGGTGCTGGAGCTGCACACGACCACCGGCAGCGGGGACATGCTGTGCCGTCTCGTGGCCCGCTCGAACGCCGATCTCCAGCGGGTGATCGACCGGGTTGTCGGTTTTGATGGCATCGTCCGGGCGGCCACGGCGATCGTCATGGAGAACCCGGTTCCGCTGCGGATCATCCCGCTCGTGGAACAGGCGGCGACCGAGCACTGAACGGTCTTTGTACGCATGACGGAGCAGCCCCCGCTTCCCCCGGAACCCCCTCACCCGCCGCAGCCACCTCTGCCGCCGGAAACCTCACAGCACCGCCGCCTGGACGCCCGCTCCCTGCGCGGTGTCGCCCATCCCCTGCGTATGGAACTGTTGAGCAGCCTGCGCCGACGGGGACCGGCCACCGCGTCGATGCTCGCCGAGCGGCTGGGCGAGTCCAGCGGATCGACCAGCTACCACCTGCGGCAGCTCGCCGCGCACGGTTTCGTCGAGGACGCCCCGGAGCGGGGCAAGGGGCGCGAGCGTTGGTGGCAGGCGGTCCACCAGGGCCTGGGTTTCGACGAGGACCTGCTCAAGGACCCGGACCCGGCGGTGCGCGGGGCGGCCGACATGTTCCTGCACGAGATCGCCACCGCCCACGCCCGTGAACTGTCGACTTGGTTGGGCACCCGGGACGACTGGTCCGACAAGTGGGCCCGCTCCACAGACATGAGCGACTTCACGATCCGTCTGACGCCGGCCCAGTCCCGTGAGCTCATCCAGAAGATGCACGACCTGCTCGACAGCTACTGTGCCGCCGAACGACCCGAGGACGACCCCGAGGCGGAACGGGTGCGCTTCCACACCCATGTCTTCCCGCAGGCCTCCGGCTGATCGGCTCGACCAAGGGTCGGACGGGTGCCTGCTCGGCCCGCTCAAGTCGGACAACTCGCTCGGCCCGCACGACTCGCACGACTCGCACGACTCGCACGACCACATCGACTCGTTCACACCGAAGAGAGGTCACTCTGATGCATCCGGACACCTGTCTCCAGTTGCGGCACGTGCGCGCCGCCGACCTGCGTGCGGAGGCGGAGGCGTACCGGCTCACGGCCGAGGCCAGGAGCCCCCGCCGGCTGCGCGCCCGCGTCGGCTGGACCCTCGTGGAGGTCGGCCTCCGGCTGGCCTCCACGCCGCGGCCGGCCGTCGCCTGCTAGCAGCTCGGAACCGAGCCCTTGTCCTTCTCCAGGTCCACCAGGGCGTTCACCGCGCCCTGAAGGGTGGTCACCGGGATCAGGCGGAGCCCCTTCGGCAGCTCCGCCTTCGCGTCCGAGCACTCCGCCTTCGGAACCAGGAACACGGTCGCGCCGTCGCGGCGGGCCGCCTGGGTCTTGAGGCTGACGCCGCCGACCGCACCGACCTTGCCGTCGGCGTCGATCGTCCCCGTACCCGCGACGACACGGCCGCCCGTGAGGTCGCCGCCGCTCCCGTCGCCGTCCAGTTTGTCGATGATGCCGAGCGAGAAGAGCAGTCCGGCGCTCGGTCCGCCGACGTCGGCGAGCTTGAGCGTGACCTTCACGTCGCCCTTCTCGTGCAGGTAGCCGAGGGCCGCCTCGGTGGCGGTGTCCTGGGACTGCTTCATCTCGTTCGCGTTGTGCTGCTCGATCTCCTTGACGCTGCCGCCGCCCGGGTAGACCGAGTCACGGGGCATCACGGCCTTGTCCGTGGCGAACCAGCCGCTGAGCACATCGCCGAGGGAGACGCTGGCGTCCGGGCCCGTGGCCTCGATCGTCGTCATCCGGAGCTGACCGCTGGTGTCCCGGGTGGGCGCACCGCTGATCGTGATCACCGGGTCGCCCTTGTTCTCGCCGAGGACGTTCGCCGTGAGGCCGGGCTGCGCCAGGGAGAACGGCAGCGGCGCGAACGCCGCCGTGGCGAGCAGGGCCACGACGGGGAGGGCGCAGACGGCGACGGCCTTGGGGCGCGTGAGGCGAGAGAGCACGGGTTCAATCTAACGTCACCGCCCGGCGAGACCTCCGTACAGGTCCCGCGGGACGGTCAGGGGGACCGGGACCGCGGGCGGGAGGTGCGGGTCCGGGGTACGGGCGGGAGGCGCGGGCCCGGGGTACGGGCGGGAGCTGCGGGTCCCCGGAGGGCGGGCGGGAGGTCCGGGGTGCGGACCCGTGGCCCGAAGCTCGCACAGGGACTTCGCCGGTCCGGGGACCGGGACTGCGGGACGGAGGTCCGGGCCCGGGGTGCGGGCCCGGGGTGCGGGCCCGGGGTGCGGGCCCGGGGTGCGGGCTCGAGGCTGGGGCCTCGGTCCCGAGGCCGGTACAGGGGCTTCGCGGCCGGGGACCAGGGGATCCGGACCGGCGGCGACGGGCGGGGTCAGCGCAAGGCGTCCGCGACCTCGCGGGCCGCGTCGACCACCCGCGGCCCCACCCGCTCCGGCACGGCGTCCGCCAGCATGACCACACCCACGCTGCCCTCGACCCCCGTCACCCCGATCAGCGGCGCCGCGGCCCCGCTCGCGCCCGCCTCCAACTCCCCGTGGGTGAGCGTGTATCCGGGCTCCCCCACCGGCGCCTGCCGGGCGGCGAGGATCGCGCGGCCCGCGGCCCCCCGGTCCAGGGCGTGCCGGAAACCGGCGCGGTAGGCCACGTGGTAGTCCGTCCATGTCGGCTCGACGACGGCGACGGCGAGCGCCTCCGTCCCGTCGACCAGCGTCAGGTGGGCGGTCGCCCCTATGTCCTCGGCCAGCGAGCGCAGTGCGGGCAGCGCGGCCTCCCGTACCAGCGGATGCACCTGGCTGCCCAGGCGCAGCACACCGAGCCCGACCCGGGCACGGCCGCCCAGATCACGTCGTACGAGAGCGTGCTGCTCCAGCGTGGCGAGCAACCGGTACACCACGGTCCGGTTGACGCCCAGTTTGTTCGAGAGCTCGGTGACGGTCAGCCCGTGATCCGTGTCGGCGAGCAACTTGAGGACACGCAGTCCCCGGTCGAGCGTCTGAGAGGTCTCCGCGGTCACGACGCCCACTCCTTAGTGGTGAGGTCGACGGCCCCCGCTCGGCGGATGCGGCACCGAGTCCCGTCGGCGACGCGCTCAGAGGCCGCCGGTCGGCAGGCAACCCGGGCTCTTCCCGGGTGCAGTCGCTTCACGGCTGCGCTCCGCGGCGGCGCTGCCACGGGGCGTGTGCGTAGCGGGACAGTAGCGAGCCGGTCCGCTCAGCGGAAGTCTCCGTCCAGAATCCGGGCATCGGCTGGTACGGACTGATTCCGTTTGTCCCGGAACGTGGGGCGCGCGCCACTCGGCGTACACCGCCCGTGTACGCAGCGCACGGGCCGCGGCGCACGCCTCCCCGGACGGAACGCGCCCCCGAGGTACGGGCTCGGCACCCCGTGCCAGTGGTTCCGGATTCCCCCGGTTCCGGAGGTAACCGGTTCGCCATGTCACCCCGACCGATGGACGCCTGGGCGCACGCTCCGGTTCCAGAATTCACCGGCTTCCAGAAACGCCCGGCTTCCCGAGACCAGCGGCTTCCCGAAACCACGGGCTTCCCGAAACCACCGCATCCGGATGTCGCTCCGTCCGGACACCACCGCGCCCGGAAGCCACTCCGTCCGGACATCACCCCATCCGGAAGCCACCCCTTGCGGACGTCATCGCATCCGGGTGGCCCACTCCTGGACCTTGGCGATCCGCTGCCGGAGTTGCCCGGCCGTCGCCTCCGCGCTCGGCGGCCCGCCGCAGACGCGGCGCAGCTCGGTGTGGATCACGCCGTGCGGCTTGCCGCTCTGGTGGACGTACGCGCCGACCATGGTGTTGAGCTGCTTGCGCAGTTCCAGCATCTCCTTGTGGGAGACCACCGGGCGGCGCTCGGCGGGCAGTTCGAGGAGATCCGCCTCCTCGTCCGGCTTCCTGCGGCTGTGCGCGATCTGCCGGGCCTGCCGCTTCTGGAGCAGCAACTGGACCTGGTCGGGTTCGAGGAGCCCGGGGATGCCGAGGTAGTCCTGCTCCTCCGCGCTTCCCGGGTGGGCCTGCATGCCGAACTCGGCACCGTCGTAGAGGACCCGGTCGAAGACGGCCTCGGACTCCAGCGCCTCGAAGGAGAACTGCTCCTGCTCGCCGGTGTCCTCGTCCTGCTCCTTGTTCGCCTCCTCCATCTCCTTCTCGGAGTCGGCGTACGGGTCCTCCTCGCCCTCCTTCTTGGGCTTGTCGAGGGCGTGGTCGCGCTCGACCTCCATCTCGTTGGCGAAGGTGAGGAGGTCGGGGACGGTCGGCAGGAACACGGACGCGGTCTCGCCGCGCCTGCGGGACCGTACGAAACGGCCCACGGCCTGGGCGAAGAAGAGGGGGGTCGAGATGGTGGTCGCGTACACGCCGACGGCCAGGCGCGGCACGTCGACGCCCTCGGACACCATGCGGACGGCGACCATCCACCGGTCCTCGCTCGCGGCGAAGTCGTCGATGCGGTTCGAGGCGCCGGTGTCGTCGGACAGCACGAGGGTCGCCTTGGTGCCGGTGATCTCGCGGATCAGCTTGGCGTAGGCGCGGGCCGATTCCTGGTCGGAGGCGATGACGAGCGCCCCGGCGTCCGGGATGCCCTTGCGGACCTCGGTGAGCCGCTGGTCGGCGGCGCGCAGCACGCTCGGCATCCAGTCGCCGCGCGGGTCGAGCGCGGTGCGCCAGGCCTGGCTGATGGCGTCCTTGGTCATCGGCTCGCCGAGCCGGGCGGCGATCTCGTCGCCCGCCTTGGTGCGCCAGCGCATGTTGCCGCTGTAGGAGAGGAAGATGACGGGCCGCACGACGTGGTCGGCCAGCGCGTTCCCGTACCCGTACGTGTAGTCGGCGGAGGACCGCCGGATGCCGTCCCTCCCCTCCTCGTAGGTGACGAAGGGGATGGGGTTGGTGTCGGAGCGGAACGGTGTACCGGTGAGCGCGAGCCGGCGGGTGGCGGGCTCGAACGCCTCCAGACAGGCCTCTCCCCACGACTTGCTGTCACCGGCGTGGTGGATCTCGTCGAGGATGACGAGGGTCTTGCGCTGCTCGGAGCGGTTGCGGTGGAGCATCGGCCGGACGCCGACACCGGCGTAGGTGACGGCGACGCCGTGGTACTCCTTGCTGAGCGGCCCGGCGCTGTACTCGGGATCGAGCTTGATCCCTATCCGCGCGGCCGCCTCGGCCCACTGCTTCTTCAGGTGCTCGGTCGGCGCGACGACGGTCACCTGCTGCACGACATGGTGGTGCAGCAGCCAGGACGCGAGAGTCAGCGCGAACGTCGTCTTGCCGGCGCCGGGGGTGGCTACGGCGAGGAAGTCGCGCGGCTGCTCCTGGAGGTACCTCTCCATCGCCCCCTGCTGCCAGGCGCGCAGCTTGTTGGCGGTGCCCCAGGGGGCGCGGCCGGGGAAGGCGGGCGAGAGGTGATGCGTGTGCGTGGAGGCGCTGGCGGCGGTGGTAGTCACGGTCTCCGGTCTGGGTGTCGATTGGGAGCGTCCGGGTCCGCGGGCGGCGCGTCAGCCGAGGCGTGACGGGAGGCGGGCGGGCGGCTCGGCTACGTATGACAACCGGGCCACCCTACCGGCGCCCGGCTCACGACGACGTGCGGACAAGGCCGGGGCACCCGTGGATGGGACTGACGTCACAGACCGCGCGGTGGCCCCTCGACCACTCCGGCTCACCCTTCGTCCCCGTCACCCCACCGGTGACCAGCCCGTACGCGCGGTCCTGATCACAGCCACCCGGAACAGCGGTGTCGGGCGCGCCACACCCGGAACAGCGCGGCCGGCCCGCCCGCCCTCCGTCCTCACCCCGCTCACCGTTCCCGGAGCCGGGTCGTCACCCACGCTCCCAGCAGCGCCACCCCCGCCATCGGCAGGAACACCACGGCGAAGGCGGCCGGGTGGGAGCTGTGGGCGGCGGATGTCGTGGTGGCCGTGTGGGCCACCGCGCCGCCGCCCAGGGCCGCGAAGGCGGCTCCGCCGACGGCGAGCAGCAGGACGTTCGACAGGGCGTCGGAGATCTGCAGGGCGGCCGAGTTGGTGCCGGCCTCCTCGGGGGCCGAGAGGTGGAGCAGGAGCACGCTGGTCGAGGCGATCACCAGGCCCATCCCGAAGCAGCCGAACGCCCAGGCGACGGCGACGGTCCACACCGGCACGGCCGGGATCAGCACGCTCGGCGCGGCGGCGACGGCCGCCGCGACCAGCAGCATGCCGAGGAACATCAGGCGGTCCCGGTACGGCTCCACGCGCGGGCGCGCCTGCACCCAGGACCCCAGCGCCCAGGTCCCGCCGCCGGCCGCGAGCGAGAGCCCGGCGAGCGTCGGCGACAGCCCCCGCTGGGTGACCAGCATCAGCGGCACGAAGGACTCGGCGGCGATGAAGGCGCCGGCGGAGACCCCGCGCAGCAGCACCACGGAGGGCAGCCCGCGCGCCGCCCGGCAGGTGCCCCGGGGCAGCAGTCCGCGCACGGCCGGGACGAGCAGCGCGGCACCGGCCGCGGCGGGGACGAGGGAGAGCGGGCGCAGATCCTGGGCGGCGTACTGGAGCAGCCCCGCGCCCAGCGCGATCGCGAACGCCAGCCGGATGCGCCGCCGGTCCAGCGGCGCGCGGGCGCCCGCCCCCGCCTGTCCGGACGCCCGCCGCCGTATCTGCGGCAGCGCGAGCGCGAGCGGGGCGCCGACCAGTGCCGGAATCCCGATGAACACCCAGCGCCAGCCGAGGTGCTCGGTGACCGCGCCAGCGGCGAGGGGTCCGACCACGGACGGCACCACCCAGGCCGCCGCGAACGCCGCCATGATCGAGGGCCGCAGCCGCTCCGGATAGGCCCGCCCGACGACGACGTACAGCGCGACGATGACGAGTCCGCCGCCGAGCCCCTGGACGGCCCGCCCGAGGATGAACACCCACATGCCGCCGGCCGTCCCGGACAGCAGCAGCCCCGCGGCGAACGCGCCGATGCCCGAGGCCAGCGAGCCCAGCGGCCCGTCGCGGTCGGACCACTGACCGGCGAGCACCATCCCGAACAGGCTCGTCGTGAAGTACCCGGAGAACGCGAACGCGTACAGGGCGACCCCGCCGAGCTCCCGTGCCGCGACGGGCATCGCCGTCCCGACGGCCGTCGCCTCGAACGCGATCACCAGCACCACGGACACGATCCCGATACTGAGCGCCCGGTACGGCCTGCTCAGCACGCCACCGTTCCCCCCGGACGGAACCGTCGTCGCGACCTCGCGCGCTTCCACTGCTGTCATGCCCGTCAGCGTAAGGTGCGCACCCCGCTGTGACTCCTGTCCGAAGACGGTGATCAACCGGTCCTTCGGTCCTAGGACCACTCCCCCGGGCCCCGCACGATCCCGCCTGAAGGCCCCGGACGCCCCGTCCCGATCCGGCCGGCCCACGGTTCGTGAACGGCGTATGGCAGTCGCGTTGCGGCCGCTCCGGAACCCTTGAGCCCGCTCCCGCACCCCGCCTACGGTCGACCCATCAGGTTCGGAACGAGTGAGCCGTGCCGTACCTGAGGTCGGCCGTGTGCCCGAGTGGTTCAGGGACTCGCCTGCAAAGCGAGTTACGCGGGTTCAATTCCCGCCACGGCCTCTGCCTGCCTGACCAGGCAGAACAGAAGGGCGGTACCTCTGATGAGGTGCCGCCCTTCTGGCTGTCCGTCCCACCCGGAGAAGCGGAGGTCTGGCCGGACGTCAGGCGTACAGCGTGCCGCCTGACCGGTCTTCGAAGATCTCCGGCCAGTAGCGGCGGCCGTCGTCGCCCGGGAGGGTGGGGGTCGGGTCGCAGGCGGTGGGGTCGACGGTGGCGAGGGTTTCGGTCAGGGTGGCGGCGAGTTGCTCGTAGGAGTCGCTGAGGCCGTGGGCCGCGTCGACGGTCTTCTCCCGGTGGAGGAGCCAGAGGGTGAACGCCAGCGTGGAGATGTCCGCGTTGAGCGGGCGGAGGGTGAGGTCGGGCTCGCTCCACGCGAGTACCGCGCCCGTGGTGCCGTCCACGACCAGGCTCGTGTCGTCCAGGAGGTAGCCGAGGCGTATGAGTCGGTCGGCCGCGGCGGGGAGCAGACCGGCGGAGAACTCGTCGGGACGCTCGTCCGCGTAGTACTCGGTGAGGGCCGGCAGCGGCACCTCCGTGTCCAGCTGGAAGAGGAAGCCGTCCTCGGGCAGGCCGGACTCCCGCAGGAAGCGGCGGGTCGGCTCGTGCGTCAGCGCGGGCGGGAAGTCGACGTCCTCGAAGCGCATGATCTCGCCCGCGCCGAACTCCTCGTCCAGCAGCCGCTTCGGCAGGCCGAGGACAAGTCCTTCACCGGGTCCGGCGATCCGGGCGAGCGGGCGGATCAACGCGGCCATCCGCCAGTACGCCGGTACGTCCGCGCCCGCGGCGTCCTCGAAGACGGCGCTCAGCCGGCCGGACACCTCCGCGACCGCCTTCGGGCCGAACGGGCCCGGCCGGCCCCGGGACAGGGTCAGTTCCTCGGTGGCCGCCGCGAAGCGCAGCAGGGCCTCCAGGGAGGGCGCCAGGGGCGAGAGGTCCAGGTGGGCGGGGTTCCGCTGGACGTACGTCGAGGAGACCTCGCCGGTCGTCCCGTCCAGCACGATCGACTCCAGGTCCCGGTCCAGGCTGCGCAGTGCCCCGATGACGAGCTGGTCGCGCAGTTCCGCGGCGAGCTTGTCGGCGTCGCCCGCCAGGTCGGCGACGGTGCGCAGGCCGTGCTCCCGCAGCGCGCCGAACCCGAGCAGCGTGCCGTCGCCGGGCAGTCCGGGGCCGGTGAGCCGGTTCCGGGTGCCGGCGTGTGTGACGTACGGATACAGCTCGTCGTCGGTCAGTGTGATCGCGCCGCCGACATCGGTGTCAGTCGTGCTCATGGCTCCCCCGCGCATGTGAACGCATCGTGCTCCCCCTGGGGGAACGGCCGGTCGTCCCACGGCAGTTCCCCATTGAGCCAGAACCATACGCCGCCCCACTGACAACGCCGGAAACGCGCGGAAACGGGCCCTCCACGGTCCGGAGACGGTGTGGCGGGCCCGTGTGGTGACGCGGCGCGCGTCAGGTGAAGTAGACGCCGCCCAGGACGACGACGACGGCCGCCAGCACGAACAGCAGCACCCAGATCAGCAGCTTCCCCACGCTGGGCGGGGGTTCGTAGCGCGGCTGCCCGGCCTCGGCGCCGGGGACCGACGGATCGACCCCGTGCAGCGACGGCTCGGCTCCGTGCGCCGACGGTTCGGCGCCGTTCGGCGAGGGTTCGCCGGTCGTCGGCTCCTGCGCGCTCACGAGGCCGTCACCACGGCCGCCTGCGGGCGGATCGGCAGACGGTTGACCGGGCGGCCGGTGGCCGCCCGTACGGCGGACGCGATGGCCGCGGGCGAGGTCACGACCGGCACCGCGCTGACCGCCTTGGCGCCGAAGGGGGCGACGACGTCGCGCTCCTCGACGAGCTTGACGATGCGGATGTCGGGCGCGTCCAGGGCGGTCGGCAGGGCGTAGCCGGTGAGGTCGGGGTGCCGGACCAGGCCGCGGGCCGTCCGGAGGTTCTCGGTCAGCGCGGCACCGACGCCCTGGGTGACGCCCGCCTCGATGCGGGCCGTCAGCTGTGCCGGGTTGAGGATCCGGCCGACGTCCTGGGCGAGCGCCAGCTCCACGACCCGTACGGAGCCGAGTTCGATGTCGACGTCCACCACCGCGCGGATGGCGCAGAAGGCGAGGCCCACGAAGGCGTCGCCCTGGCCGGTCTCGTCGAGCGGTTCGGTCGGGTGCGGGCGGCACTGCGCGGTCGCCCACAGCTCCTTGCCGTCCATCGCCTCGGTGACCGTGGTCGAGAGCACACCGTCGTACGACGTGATCTTGCCGTCGGTGATCTGGAGCAGCTCGGTGGACATGCCGAACTTGTGCGCCAGCGGTTGCAGCAGTTGCGTGCGGACCATCTTGGCCGCGCGCTCCACCGCTCCGCCGGACACCCAGGTGTGCCGGCCGCGGCAGCTCGGACCGGCCGGGGGCTGGTCGGTGTCGACCGGGGCCACGTGGACCTCGTCGATGCCGAGCGTCTCCTGGACGATCTGCCGGGCCAGCGTGGTGAAGCCCTGGCCGGTCTCCACGGCCGCGCAGAGCACCGTGGCGACGCCGTCGTGGACCTTCACGGTGGCCGTCGAGACCTCGTCGGCGCCCTCGGCGCCGAGCATGTGGACCATGCCGAGCGCGTAGCCGACACCGCGGCGTACGGCGCCGGGTTCGCCCGCGCCCTCGGGGCCGCCGGGCAGCAGCCACTCGTCCTCGGGCGTGTCCTTGGGGAGGGCGGGCAACGGGTAGTCGCGTACGGCCTGGAGCAGTTCGGCGACGGGCGCCGGGCAGGTCACCGTCTGGCCGGTCGGCAGGACGTCCCCGGTGGCCATGGCGTTGCGCAGGCGCAGTTCCGCGGGGTCCGTCCCGAGTTTCTTGGCCAGCTTGTCCATCTGGGCCTCGTAGGCGGCGCAGACCTGGAGGGCGCCTTCGCCACGTACATGCCCGGAAGGCGGGTTGTTGGTGCGTACGGCCCAGCCCTCGATGAAGGCGTTCGGGACGACGTACGGGCCGCAGGCGAAGGAGACAGCGGCGGCCAGGGACTCGCCGGAGGTGTCGGCGTAGGCGCCCGCGTCGAGCAGGATCTGTGCCTCGACCTTGACCAGCATGCCGTCGGCGTCGGCGTGGTGCCGGTAGCGCAGCAGGGTCGGGTGCCGGTGGGCGTGGCCGAGGAAGGACTCCTCGCGCGTGGCGGTGAGTTTCACCGGGCAGCCGGTCGCCAGGGCGAGCAGGCCGAGCGCGAGCTGGAAGCCCTGGTCCTCTCGGTCGGCGGACGCTCCGGGGACGCCGGTGACGACGACCTTCACGCGCGCGGGTTCGAGGCCGTAGCAGGCGGCGGCGGCGTCGCGGTCGCTGTGCGGGTCGGTGGAGGCGATGTAGAGCTCGACGCCGCCGTCGGGGCGGGGCACGGCGAGTCCGGCCTCGGCGCCGATGGGGGCGGGGTCCTGGCGGCCGATGCGGTACAGGCCCTCGACGACGATCTCGCCGACCGCGTCCGGGTCGCCGTGGCGCAGCGGGATGTGACGGATCAGGTTGCCGTCGGGGTGCAGGGGTTCGGCCTCGAAGGCCTGCTCCGGGTCGGTGACCGGTTCGAGGACCTCGTACTCGACGATGACGGCGGCGGCGGCCATCCGCGCGGTGTCCGGGTGGTCGGCGGCGACGGCCGCGATGGGCTCCCCGTGATGCCGTACGACCTCGGAGGCGAACACCGGGCGGTCGGCTCTTCCGCGGCCGTGCAGCGGGGTGCCGGGCACGTCCTCGTGGGTGATGACGGCGCGTACGCCGGGCATCTCGCGCGCGTGGCTGGTGTCGATTGACAGGATGCGCGCGTGCGGGTGGGGCGAGCGGAGCACGGCGGCCCACAGCAGGCCCTCGGCCCACAGGTCGGCGGCGTAGGGGAACGTGCCCTCCGTCTTGGCGCGGTCCTCGGCGGCCGGCAGCGAGACGCCGAGCCCGTGCGGCAGGGGCTCGGGGCCCGTCTCGTGCGCCGTGGGTGTCGCGGTCGCGGCTTGGTTGGTCACGCCTGGCCTCCGTCCTGGCCGTACGGCTGTTCGTGCTGGGCCCGGGAACCGTAGGCGGCGTTGTCCTCGTACGCGGAGGGGTGGACGCCGCCGGCGCCGGGGCCGGCCTGGTGCGGGATACGGGCCGCGTCCGCCTCGGGGGCGGCTTCGGCCGCGGCGGCGGAGTGCGCCTCGCGTTCGGCGACGACCTCGCGCACGGCGTCCAGGACACCCCGGTAGCCCGAGCAGCGGCACAGGTTGCCGCACAGTGCCTGGCGGGTCTCCAGCTCGCTCGGCGCGGGGTTGCCCTCCAGCAGGTCGTGCAGGGTCATGGCCATGCCGGGGACGCAGAAACCGCACTGCACGGCGCCGCACTTGGCGAGTGCCCGCTGGACGTCGGAGGGCTGCCCGTCGGCGGCCAGGCCCTCGACGGTGCGCACCTCGCTGCCGGCGGCGGTGACGCCGGGTACCAGGCAGGACGCCACGAGCCGGCCGTCCACCTGGACGTTGCAGGCGCCGCACTCGCCCTGCGAGCAGCCGTCCTTGGCGCCCGCGAGGCCGAGGCGCTCGCGCAGCACGTAGAGCAGCGACTCGCCGATCCAGGCGTCGGTGACCGGCCGGTCGGCGCCGTTGACGCGCAGGACGTAGGAGGCGAGGGGGTGTTCGTCGTGCGGGGCGGGGGCGGAGTGGTCCGCGTCCAGCGTCTCGTCGCGCGTCCCGGTGGCCTCGTGCGCCGGATCGGGCTCGGACACCTCGTGCGTCCCCGCGGTCACCGGCTCGGGGTCGGCGACGGGCTCAGGGGCCTCACGGACGGGCTGTACGGGGTACTGGGCCGCCCGCGCGGGCGATTCGGCCTCCGACTGCCCCGGGCGCCCCACGGGGGCCTCGGTGGCCGCTTCGTGCGCGTCGGCGGTCCAGGGCTGCCCGATCTCGTTGGCCCAGGGCGCGGACGCGCCGCCCGGGAGCGTGGCGGGCGGCGTGCCGCCCCACTGCTCGACGAGTGCGGATGTGGTGAACTCGCCCGATTCGTCCGGAAGGTCGCCTCCGGCCACCGGAATCGACCACTGCCCGGTCACGTCCTGCCCGGGACCGTGTCCCTGGCCGTGCCCGGGGCCGCCGTCACGGGCGGCGTCGTCGAACTCCCACTGCCCGGTGGACCCGGGGTGGTAGGAGAACCGGTCGTCGTGGGCTCCGGGGCCCGGCTGTGCGGCGTTCGGGTCCGGCCACGGGGCGTTGCCGCCCTGCCCGGCCCACGTTCCGCCGGCCGCCGGGTCCGCCGCCTCGGGCGGGGCTGGCGTCACGGCGATCCGCGGGGGCACATAGCCGTGTCCGGGCGCGGCGAGCGGCTCCCGGGCGGCGAGGAGTGCCTCAATGCCCCCTTCGGGGAGTTTGACGAAGGCGGTGGCGCCGTCGTCGTAGTCGCCCTGGGGCAGCGGATCCCAGCGGCCGCCGCCGCGCGGAGCGCCCTCTTCGTGCTGGTCGTCGGTCACGACAGTGCCCTCCCAAGTGCTCGTCGGGCCAGCGCGGCGACGGTGCGCCGCAGATGCAGTACGGCGGGCGGAAGCGGTGTCAGGGATCCGTCCTCGGCGGGGACGGGGTCCGGGATGCAGGCCGCGGCGACGTACTCGCCGAACGCGGTCAGCGCCTCCGGGACGATCGCGCGGCTGTTGTCCCAGTCGATCAGCTGGGCCACCCACGCCTCGGCGTCCAGGGGCCGCAGCGGCATCGGCGCTATGGCGCCGACGGCGCACCTCACACCGCGCCGGGCCGGGTCGAGGACGACAGCGACGGAGGCGATGGCGCGCCCGGGTCCGGTGCGCCCGGTGGCCTTCAGGAAGACCTGCGGGGCGTGCAGCAGCGGCACGCGCACGTAGCCGATGAGTTCTCCGCCGCGGAGCATGTCCACGCCGGCGAGCAGATGCGACACGGGGATCTCGCGGCGCGCTCCGCCCGGCCCCGCGATGATCAGCGTGGCTTCCAGGGCGGCCAGCACGGGCAGCGCGTCCCCCGTGGGGGCGGCCGAGGCGATGTTGCCGCCGAGGGTGCCGGCGTTGCGGATCTGCGGCGGTCCCGCCGCCCGCGCCGCGGCGGCGAGCGCCGGGATGAGGGCGGCGAAGTCGGGGCGGCCCATGCGGGCGTGCGTGAGGCCGGCGCCGAGCAGGGCGTGGCCGTCCTGGTACTGCCAGCCGCGGATCTCGCTGATCCGGCCGAGGCCGACGAGCGCGGCCGGCCTCAGCTGTCCGGAGTTGACCGCGGCCATCAGATCCGTGCCGCCTGCCACCGGAACGGCCGTGGGCATGGCGGACAGCGCCGCCACCGCCTCGTCCAGCGAGACGGGCAGCGTCACGGCCTGCGCCGTCTGCGGTGCGTGCGTGGTCAAACCGGTTGCCCCTTCCCGCTGCCCCACCTGGTCCCACCTGTGCTGCCGTACGGTACGTGCTGACAGGGCGGACGTGGCAACTCTGGCACATCTTCCCCGGCCCTCGACGCGGGGGTCCGCTAGGAGGCATTCGCCCCTCTCACCAGGGGGATGGCCGGTTTTCGCATGGCATCGCCGGTGGGCGCGCATTGTCACCCTTCGGTGACTCTTGGGGGCCTTTTCCCTTGCGGGGCAACGGTGCCAGGGCACTGGCACCGGGGCACACCGGTCGTGAGGCGTCTCACACGTTCGGGGGCGCCCCCTCGATCGGGCGTCCGAGCACCCCGGGCCGCCGCTGCCACGGCCGCGGTCCCGTGGGCGGGCGGTAGGCCACTCCGAGGGCGTCGAGTCGCTCGTAGTGCGCGCTCATCCGCCGCTCGAAGCCGGCGAAGTCCCGCTCCGCGGGGGCCGGCAGCCGGCTCCAGGCGACCTCGGCGAAGGCGGCGAGCCTCGGGAACGCCTGGTAGTCCACGCGCGTGTGGTCCTCCATCACCTCGGTCCACACGTTGGCCTGTGTGCCCAGCACATGGCGCGCCTCCACCTCGGTGAGCTGCGGTGGAACCGGCTCGAAGCGGTAGACGTCCTCCAGTGTGCGCACATAGGCGATCGGCACCGGTTCGTCCTCGCCGGCGGCCTGGCGGTAGTCCAAGTACACGTGCTGCTCGGGGCACATGACGACGTCGTGGCCCGCGCGCGCGGCCGTGACGCCGCCCTGGTAGCCGCGCCACGACGACACCGCGGCGCCCGGCGCGAGACCGCCCTCCAGGATCTCGTCCCAGCCGATCAGCCGACGCCCGCGCGCGGACAGCCAGTTGTCGAAGTGCCGGATGAACCAGGACTGCAACTCGTCCTCGTCGGCGAGCCCGAGTTCCCGGATGCGCGCCTGCGCCGTGGCCGACTCCTTCCACTGGTCCTTGGCGCACTCGTCGCCCCCGACGTGGAAGAAGCCCGAGAACTCCGGGAAGCGCGCGGGGTCCGCCGGGAACAGGTCGAGGAGTTCCTCGAAGACCCCCTCGTAGAAGCGCAGGGTGTTGTCAGTGGGGGCGAGTACGTTTTTGGAGACGCCCCAGTTGTCCCAGACGGTCAGGGAGGTCGTGTCGATGACGTCGGTGTTGCCCAGTTCCGGATACGCGGCGATGGCGGCCTGCGAGTGGCCGGGGATGTCGATTTCGGGGACGACGGCGATATGCCGCTCGGCCGCGTACGCGACGATCTCGCGGATGTCGTCCTGTGTGTAGAAGCCTCCGTGCGGCTTCTCCTCCCACAGCGGCGAGGCCCGGTGGCCGAATTTGGTGCGCGCCCGCCAGGAACCGGCCTCTGTCAGCCTCGGGTAGCGCTTGATCTGAACACGCCACCCCTGATCGTCGGTGAGGTGGAAGTGGAAGACGTTGAGTTTGTGCGCGGCCAGCAGGTCGAGGTAGCGCAGGACGCCTTCCTTGGGCATGAAGTGCCGGGAGACATCGAGCATCAGGCCGCGCCAGCGGAATCGGGGCGCGTCCTCGATGGTCCGGTGCTCGATTTCGTACGCCGTCCGCGGGCGGACCGGGGCGCGGCGAAAGGCGTCGGGGCCGAGCAGTTGACGCAGTGTCTGCGCGCCCCAGAAGACGCCGGCCGCGTCGCCGCCGCGGATCTCGACGCCGTCGTCGCCTACGCCGAGCCGGTACGCCTCCGCTTCCAGGGTGTCGTCGAGGAGCAGGCGTACGGCGCCCGGTGCGTCCTGCGGCCCAGGTCGCAGCGGTAGTCCGAGTGCGGCGCCGAGCGTCGAGCGCAGCCAGCGTTCGGTGGTGTCCGTGCCGGGCGCGGCCCACAGGACGGTGTCCGCGTCCAGCGCGAACCGGCCGCGCGTGGCGTCTTCGACGACGCGGGGCGCGGGAATCAGACCCGTATCCATCATGTCCATCCGTCCTTCAGTTCTTTACCGCCGCCGAGGCCGGAGGCGGGTCGCCGGTGTACGCGTACGAAGAAGTCGGCACCTGAATCGTCATCACCGCGGAGGCGGTCGCCATACCGTCCGGTCGGGCTCCACCGGCTTACGGAGGACGAGAAGGACCGTCGGCGCGGGGACTGCCGGATGCCGCCGGGGAAGAGGGACTTGGGGAACGGGAAATCGTTCCCGGCCGGGCCGGGGGAAAACATCCCGGTGGCCATGAACCCGGTGAAGACGAGCGGGAAATGTGTCCGCCGGAGGAATCGCGTGCGGCTCGCTCCGCGCATGCGCGTGGCCACCTCCGGCGCGTCCCGGACGGCCTCGGCGAGGGAGATCGCCAGGGCCTCGACGGGCATCGTCCGGGCCGCCTGGAACATGATCAGCAGGGTGGTCCGGAATCGGAAGCGGAATCGCCTCGCCGCCGTCGCCGGGAGAAACCCGATGAGCGCCGGGACGACCGCCGCGGAGCCCGCCGCGAGAAGGAACTCCAGGAAGTGTCGGCCGAATTCCTGCTGCCGGAAGAAGCGCCGCATGGAATCCGGGGAGCGTGAAAGCGACCGGATCAGGGGCTCGGCGGCCCCTCGCTCTCCCGTCGGCCCGAAAGCGCCGAGCGCCATCCGGCAGAGGAACGATCGCCGTCCGGGCCGCGAGGAGTCCGGGAACAGCGAGCTTCATCGAGCGTCCTCCAGCCGGGCCCTGTTGCAGCATGCGCAATGGCGGTTTCGCACCGCACAACACTCCGGAGGCTATGGAGTGTGTGAACCGCCCACAAGAGGTCTCAACCACTCCGTGACCTCGGGGCGCACGCCCGCAGGGTCGGCGGGGTTCGGCCTCGCACACGACACGGCCGCGGCGCCCCTCACCTGGGGCGTCGCGGCCGTGTTCCGTCTACGCGGCGTACTGCGCCGGGGAGAGCGTCGGCGTTACTTCTTGTCGCCGCCCTTGCCCTGGTCGCCACCGGCGCCCATGGACTCGAAGATCTCCTTGCACATGGGACACACGGGGTACTTCTTCGGGTCGCGGCCCGGTACCCACACCTTGCCGCACAGCGCCACGACGGGCGTGCCGTCCAGCGCGCTCGCCATGATCTTGTCCTTCTGGACGTAATGGGCGAAGCGCTCGTGGTCCCCGTCGCCGTGCGACACCTGCGGCGTCGGCTCTACGAGGGTCCCCGTCCCCGTGCCTCGCTGGGGCTGGGTCTCAGGCTCAAGAGTGCTCATGAAGCCAAGGGTACTGGGGCTCGCACCCATCAGTTGAGGGAAGGGTCGCGCGCCCGTGACGGAAGCGTCGGGGGCCGGTGCGCCCGTCAGTTGAGGGAGGGGTCGTCGGGGTACGTCGCCACCATCGCCAGTTCGCTGCGCTGGCGGCGCAGGACCTCGCGCCACAGGCGCTCCGGTGACGGGGAGGAGACGTCTCCCGGTTCGGATTCGACGACGTACCAGGCGCCCTCGACCAGTTCGTTCTCCAGCTGGCCCGGTCCCCAGCCCGCGTATCCGGCGAAGATGCGCAGGGAACCGAGGGCCGAGGCGAGAAGCTCGGGCGGGGCCTCCAGGTCCACCAGACCGATCGCGCCGTGCACCCGCCGCCAGCCGAGTGGCGCGCGCTCCCCTGCGATGCCGCCCGGGATGACCGCCACCCCCAGCGCCGAGTCCAGCGAGACGGGGCCGCCCTGGAAGACGACACCCGGTTCCCCGGCCAGTCCGGCCCAGTTCTCCAGGATGTCGCCGACGCCCACCGGGGTCGGACGGTTGAGGACGACACCGAGGGAGCCCTCCTCGTCGTGGTCGAGGAGCAGCACCACCGCACGGTCGAAGTTCGGGTCCGCCAGGGCGGGCGTGGCCACGAGCAGCCGCCCTGTGAGCGAGGACACCTCGGTCATGCCAGACATGATCCCCCAGATTCCCTTCATGTGGGGAGCCAATACACGTACGGGAGTGAACGCAGCTCAGGGCGCAACGGAGCGTTGCCCGCGCACACCGGGACCGGTGACCCCGTGTGCCCGATTCGGAACGGTTCGTGTTGTGGCCAAGCTATGACCCAGCTGAGTCCTCCGTGGGCTTACTACGCCGGGGTGGGCGGCCATTACCCTTGCTGTTCGGCACCCGTACGACCGGCCGGCCGACGACCCACACCTGCCCAACTCATCGGAACGCGAGATTCATGACCGTCAACGACGATGTCCTGCTTGTCCATGGCGGAACCCCGCTTGAGGGCGAGATCCGTGTCCGCGGTGCGAAGAATCTCGTACCGAAAGCCATGGTCGCCGCCCTGCTGGGAAGCGGGCCGAGCCGGCTGCGCAATGTCCCCGACATCCGCGACGTACGTGTCGTACGCGGACTGCTTCAGTTGCACGGTGTGACCGTCCGTCCGGGTGAGGAGCCCGGCGAGCTGATCCTCGATCCCTCGCACGTCGAGAGCGCGAACGTCGCTGACATCGATGCCCACGCGGGCTCGTCGCGCATCCCGATCCTCTTCTGCGGCCCGCTGCTGCACCGCCTCGGCCACGCCTTCATCCCGGGCCTCGGCGGCTGCGACATCGGCGGCCGGCCGATCGACTTCCACTTCGAGGTGCTGCGGCAGTTCGGCGCGAAGATCGAGAAGCGCGAGGACGGCCAGTACCTGGAGGCCCCGCAGCGACTGCGGGGCACCAAGATCCAGCTGCCGTACCCGTCCGTGGGCGCGACCGAGCAGGTGCTGCTGACCGCCGTGCTCGCGGAGGGTGTCACGGAGCTCTCGAACGCGGCTGTGGAGCCGGAGATCGAGGATCTGATCTGCGTCCTGCAGAAGATGGGCGCCATCATCGCGATGGACACCGACCGGACGATCCGCATCACCGGTGTGGACTCGCTCGGCGGTTACACCCACGCGGCCCTCCCGGACCGCCTGGAGGCCGCCTCGTGGGCTTCCGCGGCGCTGGCGACCGAGGGAAACATCTACGTCCGCGGCGCCCAGCAGCGCTCGATGATGACGTTCCTGAACACCTACCGCAAGGTGGGCGGTGCCTTCGAGATCGACGACGAGGGCATCCGCTTCTGGCACCCGGGCTCGCAGCTCAAGTCCATCGCCCTGGAGACGGACGTCCACCCCGGCTTCCAGACCGACTGGCAGCAGCCGCTGGTCGTGGCCCTGACGCAGGCCACCGGCCTGTCCATCATCCACGAGACGGTGTACGAGTCCCGGCTGGGCTTCACGTCCGCGCTGAACCAGATGGGCGCGCACATCCAGCTCTACCGTGAGTGCCTCGGCGGCTCCAACTGCCGCTTCGGCCAGCGCAACTTCCTGCACTCCGCGGTCGTTTCGGGCCCGACGAAGCTCCAGGGCGCCGACCTGGTCATCCCCGACCTGCGCGGCGGCTTCTCGTACCTGATCGCGGCGCTGGCGGCGCAGGGCACGTCCCGCGTCCACGGCATCGAGCTGATCAACCGCGGCTACGAGAACTTCATGGAGAAGCTCGTGGAGCTCGGCGCGAAGGTCGAACTGCCGGGCAAGGCACTGGGCTGACCCCAGCCGAGGCCGAACTGCCGGGCAAGGCGCTCGGCTAGAGGCTGGCCGGGGCGGCGCGGCAGGCGTACGTACGACGATGGGGCGGCCCCCCTGAAAGGGGCCGCCCCATTGGCGTTGCTGCGCCTTGTACGCCTCCCGCGTCGGCGGGAACGTACCGGCGGGCCTTACTTGCCCTTGGCGGCTTCCTTGAGCTTCGAGCCCGCGGAGACCTTCACGCTGTAGCCGGCCGGGATCTGGATCGGGTCGCCGGTCTGCGGGTTGCGCGCGGTGCGAGCGGCACGGTGGGTGCGCTCGAAGGTCAGGAAGCCGGGGATGGTGACCTTCTCGTCGCCCTTGGCGACGATCTCGCCGACGGTCTCGGCGAAAGCGGCCAGAACGGCGTCGGCGTCCTTGCGGGTCACCTCGGCGCGGTCGGCCAGCGCGGCCACCAGCTCACTGCGGTTCATGTTGTTACTCCCGTGTTCTTCTTGCTGTTGAGGCGTGCCACGCGGCGGAGCCGCATATCGGGCACAGTGAAGCCGATGCTGCCAGGGTCCTCGGTCGGCCCCCGGACCCGGGTCCGTAGCCAGACCGTCGCGCCCGAAGACGCATCCTGCCCCCACCTGCGGCGGGAAAGCCAATCCGGCACCCCCGGGAGTCACACGAACACCCTTGGGGGTCACACGAAGAGGCCCTTGCGAGGCCTGAGCCTGGCCGCCACCCTAGAGGCGGCCACCGGCCCCGCGTTCCGCGACGCGCCGGGTTCCGAGCGGTCGTGGCGCCCGTCACAGACGGGACGACGGCCGCCGTGACGCGGGCGTGCGGCCCGGCTCGGCCCGTGCTATACGGCCGTGTTGGCCGCGTCCGTCGCCCCCGCCGCCTTCGCCGCGTCGCGCACCGCTCCGGCGACCGCGCCCGCGACCTTGTCGTTGAAGACGCTGGGGATGATGTAGTTCGGGTTGAGCTCGTCCTCGGTCACCACGCTCGCGAGGGCGGTGGCGGCGGCCAGCATCATCTCCGTGTTGACGGTACGCGACTGGGCGTCCAGGAGGCCGCGGAAGACGCCCGGGAACACCAGGACGTTGTTGATCTGGTTGGGGAAGTCGGAACGGCCGGTGGCCACAACTGCCGCGGTCTGGCGGGCGATTGCCGGGTCGACCTCGGGATCGGGGTTCGCGAGCGCGAACACGATGGCGTTCTCGGCCATCGCGGCCACGTCGTCACCGTCGATCACGTTCGGGGCGGAGACGCCGATGAACACGTCGGCGTCGCGCACCGCTTCCTTCAACGTGCCCGTGAGGCCTTCGGGGTTGGTGTTGTCGGCGATCCAGCGCAGCGGCGAGTCCGTCGCGGCGTCGACGAGATCGGCGCGGTCGGCGTGCACGACACCGTGGATGTCGGCGACGACGGCGTTCTTCACACCCGCGGCGATGAGCAGCTTGAGGATGGCCGTACCGGCCGCGCCGGCGCCCGACATGACGACCCTGATGTCGCCGATCGCCTTGCCCGCGACGCGAAGCGCGTTGGTCAGGGCCGCGAGGACGACGATGGCCGTGCCGTGCTGGTCGTCGTGGAAGACGGGGATGTCGAGGGCCTCGCGCAGCCGGGCCTCGATCTCGAAGCAGCGCGGCGCGGAGATGTCCTCCAGGTTGATGCCCGCGAAGCCGGGGGCGATCGCCTTCACGATCTCGACGATCGCGTCGGTGTCCTGGGTGTCCAGGCACAGCGGCCAGGCGTCGATGCCGGCGAAGCGCTTGAAGAGGGCCGCCTTGCCCTCCATGACGGGCAGCGCGGCCATCGGGCCGATGTTGCCGAGGCCCAGCACGGCGGAGCCGTCCGTCACGACCGCAACGGAGTTGCGCTTGATGGTGAGGCGGCGGGCGTCCTCGGGGTTCTCGGCGATGGCCATGCACACCCGGGCCACGCCCGGGGTGTAGATCATGGACAGGTCGTCACGGTTGCGGATCGGGTGCTTGGACTGCATCTCGATCTTGCCGCCGAGGTGCATGAGGAACGTACGGTCGGAGACCTTGCCGAGGGTCACGCCCTCGATGTGCCGCAGCTGCTCGACGATCTCGTCGGCGTGCGTGGTGGAGGTCGCCGCGATGGTGACGTCGATCCGGAGCTTCTCGTGGCCGGAGGCGGTCACGTCGAGGCCGGTCACCGAGCCTCCGTGGGACTCCACGGCCGTGGTGAGCTGGGAGACCGCGGTTCCGCTCGCGGGCACCTCCAGCCGGACCGTCATCGAGTAGGAGACGCTGGGCGCCGTTGCCATGGCCGACTTCCTCTGCTTTCACCGTGTGTCACTGCTTTGTGCCGTCCGATCGTCGCACCTACCCCTGAGTACGTGGTAGTCACCCCGGATTGCGAACGTTTTGTTCGCCGGGGGTTCGCTTTTTCGGAAAACCGATTCCACCCTACGAGAGTGGGTCGGACGACGAAAGAGGCCCACGTCACGTGACGTGGGCCTCTTCAGGTCCTTCGGTGAAGGACGACGTTCAATGACACCGACCCGCCATGCTCGCCTCGCGGCAAGTGGTCGCTCGTAGCGACGAAGGTTGGGCCCGGGGGCTTGGATCGGGCCGGTGCCACGTCAAAGGTAACAAAGGATTCCCGTAAGGCAATTCCCGTCCCGGCAGTTCTTTTCGGCCGGGACGGGATGCGGGGCGGACGCGCCGCGCCGCCCGGGGACCCGGACGGGGCGGCGGCCCGTGGGCCGGACGGGCGACGGTGACGGCGTCGGGCCCGCCGGAGGTCCGTCAGTCCCGCAGGAGGTCGGGGACTCCGTTCGGGTCGGGCTCGTCGCGGTCGCTGGAGACGACGGTGAGCTGCTGCGTGGCCCGGGTCAGGGCGACGTACAGGACACGCAGTCCGGCGGGCGACTCGTCCGCGATCTCCGCGGGCGACACGACCACCGTGGCGTCGTACTCCAGCCCCTTGGCCTCCAGGCTTCCCAGGGCCACCACCCGGTCCCCCAGCCCGGCGAGCCAGCGGGCGGCCTCCTCGCGCCGGTTCATGGCGACGACGACACCCACGGTGCCGTCGACCCGGTCGAGGAGATGGGCGGCCTCGGCGCGCACGGTCTGCGCCAGGGAGTCCCGTACGACCGCGAACCGGGGCTCGACGCCCGTGGACCGTACGGCGGACGGCGACTCCGAACCCGGCATGGCGAGGGCGAGGACCTTGGCGGCCAGCTCGGCGATCTCCGCCGGGTTGCGGTAGTTGACGGTGAGCGTGAAGCGGCGCCGGGGACGGGTGCCGAGCGCCTCGTCACGGGCCTCCGCCGCCTCGTCGGGGTCGGACCAGGAGGACTGCGCCGGGTCGCCCACGACCGTCCAGGTGGCGTGCCGGCCGCGCCGGCCGACCATCCGCCACTGCATGGGCGTGAGGTCCTGCGCCTCGTCGACGATGACGTGCGCGTACTCGGTCCGCTCCTGCGCGAGGCGCTCGGCGCGTTCGCGCTGCGTCTCCTCGCGCTGGGGCATGAGCTCCTCCAGACCGGTGAGGTGGGCCAGCGGGTCCAGCTCGCGCCGCTTCCTGGGCCGGGCGGGCGCCCCGACGATCGCCTCCAGCTCGTCGAGCATCGCCACGTCGTGCACGGAGAACCCGTCCCGCTTGAGCGAGCGCGCCACCCGGCGGACCTCACCGGGGTTGAGGATCCGGCGCGCCCAGCGCCCGAGCCGCCGCTCGTCGGCCATGGCGGCCAGTACCCCGCGCGGGGTCAGCTCCGGCCACCAGGCGTCCAGGAACGCCAGGAAGCTGTCCTCGGAGGTGACGTCCTCGTCGAACGACGAGCGCAGCTCGGCGGCCAGCTCGGGGTCAGCGTGCCGGGTCCCGGCGCCCGAGCGCGACCACAGCGCGTCGAGCAGCAGTCTGCGGGCGCGCGGTCGCATCAGGTTGACCGGCGCGGTCCCGCTGAGCGCGTTGTTCTTGATGCGGTCCAGCTCGGCGGACTCCAGCTCAAGCCGGCGCCCGAAGGCGACGACCCGGAGCCGGGTGGGGGGACCCGTGGGGGCCCCGTCCGGCTCCCCGAGGGCGAGCTGGCCGGAATTCCCCCTGGTGGTGCCGTTCGGGCTCTCCAGCGCCCCGCGCGCCGCCTTCCGCAGCACCCTCAGCATCCGGTAGGAGCCCTTGGCGCGGGCCACCGCAGGGGAGTCGTACAGCGTGGCGCCCACGCCGTCGACGAGCGAGCCGATCGCGCGGATCGCGACCTGCCCCTCCTCGCCGAGCGAGGGCAGCACGCCCTCGGTGTAGGCGACGAGCAGCGGGGTCGGGGAGACGATCAGGATGCCGCCCGCGTACCGGCGGCGGTCCTGGTAGAGCAGGTAGGCGGCCCGGTGCAGGGCCACCGCCGTCTTGCCGGTGCCGGGGCCGCCCTCGACATAGGTCACGGACGCGGCGGGCGCGCGGATCACCATGTCCTGCTCGGCCTGGATGGACGCCACGATGTCCCGCATGGTGTGACTGCGGGCCTGTCCGAGCGCGGCCATGAGCGCGCCGTCACCGATGACGGGGAGCTCGCGGCCGTCGAGGGAGGCCGTCACCTCCGGGCGCATCAGGTCGTCCTCCACGCCGAGGACCCTGCGGCCCTTGGAGCGGATGACCCGGCGGCGTACGACCCGGCCGGGGTCGACCGGGGTGGAGCGGTAGAACGGGGCCGCGGCGGGCGCCCGCCAGTCGATCACCAGCGGCGCGTAGTCGGCGTCCAGGACGCCGATACGGCCGATGTGGAGCGTCTCCGCGATGTCGGCCGTGTTGTCCTCGCGGACCGCGCCCTCGGCGGGTTCCACCGCCGTGTAGGCGCCGTCGGCGCCCTTCGTTCCGTCCTTCCCGCGGAGCAGGTCGATCCGGCCGAAGAGAAAGTCCTCGAACTCGTTGTTGAGACGGTTGAGGTGGATTCCCGCGCGGAACACCTGGGCGTCCCGCTCCGCGAGCGCCCCCGGTGTCCCGACGTGACCGCGCTGGGCGGCGTCGTGCATGAGGAACTCGGCCTCGTGGATCTTCTCCTCGAGGCGCCGGTAGACCCGGTCCAGATGTTCCTGTTCGACGCCGATCTCACGGTCCCGTACGGAGTCGTCCTTGACGGATTCGTCCGGTACGGAAACGTGGACCGAGCCGAGCGCGGTTTCCTGCTGAGCCTGAGCGGCCACCGGGCCCCCTTCTGACGTGCTGGGCAGCCGTCAACCGTACGCGAAGGGAGGCCCCTGAGGCTACGTGCGCGCCCGGAGTCCGCTCACGCGTTCACCTCGACCAGTCGCTTTCCCTCGAAGGTCATGACCTCGAAGTGATCGATCTGGTTCGGTGTGAAGGCCGCGCCGCCGTGCACGTACAGCGGCTGCTTGGCCTCCGCGTTGTTCGTGTTGGACAGCCCGTAACCCCGGTCCGGAACCGCCCAGGAGGTCACCGTCTCACGCTCGCCGTTCTTGCCGACGGCGATCAGGGAGCACTTCAGCGGACCCTTGACGTTCTTGAGCTGGAGGACGGCGTGGGTGCCCCAGTCCTTCGGCTCGATGGCGACGACGGCGTTGACCTTGGTCTTCGGGTCCGTGGCCTCCGACTTGTCGGTCATGACCTCGAAGGCCGCCTTGGCCGGGCTGGTCGCCATCGCCTGCGGCGTGTTCGTGCCGGTGTCGCTGCCGCCGTTGACCGCCATGACCGTCAGCGGACCGCCGATGATCAGCGCGGCCGCGGCCGCCACCAGGTACATGCCGCGCCTGCGCTTCTGGGCGCGGCGCACCGAGACCTCGTCGACCAGCCGCTCCGCGAGCCGTGGGCTCGGGCGGGCCGAGAGGGACTCCGCGATGGCCGGGCTGCCCTGCGAGGCGGGCAGGTCGGCGAGGGCGGCGAGCATCGGCTCCATACCGGCGAGCTCGTCGAGCTGCTGGCCGCACCACTCGCAGGAGGCGAGGTGCTCCTCGAAGGCTGTCGCCTCCGCGTCGTCGAGAATGCCGAGCGCGTAGGCGCCGACAGTCTCGTGGATGTCCCCGGATCCTTGCTGTCCTCGTGGACCTTGCATGGCTCCCGGACCACCCGTCCCGTAACCCCCGTACGTGTTCATGCCGTCACCCCCCGCTCCTCAAGCGCAAGCTTCATCGACCGCAGGGCGTAGAAAACCCGTGAGCGCACAGTGCCGCTGGGAATGCCGAGCGTTTCGGCCGCCTCGTTGACGGTACGCCCTTTGAAGTATGTTTCGACCAGTACTTCCCTGTGAGCAGGGGTCAGGTCGTCCAGCGCGTCCGACAGTGTCATCAGCCACAACGCCTTGTCGATCTCGTCCTCCGCGGGGATGACCTCCAGCGGCGACGGGTCGACCTCCTGCGGCCGGGCCTGCCGACTGCGGTGGCCGTCGATGACGATGCGTCGGGCGACCGTCACCAGCCAGGGGCGTACCGAACCGGTCGCTCGATTGAGCTGGCCGGCGTTCTTCCAGGCACGGATGAGTGTTTCCTGCACAACGTCTTCGGCACGCTGCCGGTCTCCTGCGACCAGGCGCAGCACATAGGCCAGCAAGGGCCCCGCGTGTTCCCGGTACAGCGCACGCATCAGCTCCTCGTCGGGTTCGGTCGACGAAGACTGCTGAGACATGCGATGTCGGGCCCTTGGCCTGTGTTCATCAGCCACGGCTGAATCCTTGCGCACGCCTACCTCCGGTGTCCGGGGGTTCCCCCAGTCGGTCGCTCATCACCGGGTACGTGTGTAGGTACGCGGGTGTTCAAAGTGTTCAGGGTTTTTTCTGTTGAAGATGTGTAGACAGCGAAAAGAATGCGTATCGATCACCTCGGGTCACTGGAAGATCACGTACGGGTGTGATCAGGCGCGTGCCAGAGCCGCCCGCCGCCGATGCCGGGCCACTCGCTCCCTATTGCCGCACACCTCGCTCGAACACCAGCGCCGGCGCCGGCCGCGCGAGGTGTCGAGGTAGACGATCGGGCAGTTGTCACCCTCACACTGTCTCAGACTCGCCCGCGCCCGCGGGTCGGTGAGCAGGTCGAGGGCGTCCCGGGCCACCACGGAGAGCAGTTCGGCACAGTTCGGCGGGGCGTGCAGCCCGCGGCACAGCGAGCCGTCGCCCGCGCGGACGGCCCAGGGGGCGGGCGGCGCGGCGAGGGCGGCGGCGTTGACGCGGGCGAGCGCGCTGTCCGCGGGCCGCCCGTCCAGCTCGCCGCGCACCAACTGGGCGATATGTCCGCGCAGTTCCCGGAAGCCGAGCAGCCATGAGACCTCCACGGCGGCCGGCGGGGTGCCCGCGGGCACCAGCCCGGACGCGAGGACCCAGGCACCCAACCGGGCGGCCGAGTCGAGGCGTTCCTCGGGATGGGTGGTCGCCGTCAGGTCCAGGCAGATCCGCCCGGAGTCGAACCGCAGCTCGTACGAGGCTGTGGCCATGCCCGATGCCATGCGCCTGTCACCGCCTTGGGGTCACCTGCCGTGGTACCTCCTACAGTGCATGCCCTGGCGCTCCGCCGGAAGACTCAGCACCGGCCCCGTACCGGACGTGTACCGGACGCGCACCGGGCGGGAGTTCGGAACGGTGCCGCCGGCACCGCGACGGCGGGCCCGTCCCGCCTCTTTCCTGTGCCGGTACCGGCGGCCTCAGTCGTCGGCGTACTTGGAGTCCGCGGCCGGGTCGAGGGCGAGCCGGTAGCCCCGTTTGACGACCGTCTGGATCAGCTTGGGCGCGCCAAGTGCCGTACGCAGCCTGGCCATCGCGGTCTCCACGGCGTGCTCGTCACGGCCGGATCCCGGCAGCGCGCGCAGCAGTTCGGCCCGCGCCACCACCCAGCCGGGCCGCCGCGCGAGGGCCCGCAGCAGCGACATCCCGGCGGGCGGCACGGGCCGCAGCGACCCGTCCACCAGCACCGCGTGCCCCCGGATCTCCACCCGGTGCCCGGCGACGGGCAACGCCCGCGCCCGGCCCGGAAGTTCCTGGCAGAGCAGTTGTACGAGGGGGCCGAGCCGGAAGCGCTCGGGCTGGACGGTGTCGATGCCGTGGGCCTGCAACGGCAGCGCGGTGACCGGTCCGACGCAGGCGGGCAGGACGTCGTGGTGCAGTGCGGCGAGGAGTTCGGGGCGCAGACCCCGGTCCTCGGCCCGGGACAGCAGGGAGGCGGCGGCGGGCGCGCTGGTGAAGGTGAGCGCGTCCAGGCCGCGGGTGAGGGCCGCGTCGAGCAGCCGGTCGACGGGCCCGATGTCCTCCGGCGGCATCCACCGGTACACGGGCACGGGGACGACCTCGGCGCCGGCGGCCCGCAGCGACTCCACGAACCCGGGCAGCGGTTCACCGTGCAGTTGTACGGCGATACGACGGCCGTCGACACCCTCTTCGAGCAGCCGGTCGAGCACCTCGGCCATCGACTCGGAGGACGGCGACCACTCCTCGGTCAGCCCCTGGGCCCGGATGGCGCCCTTGACCTTGGGCCCGCGGGCGAGCAGTTCCACGCCCCGCAGCCGCGCGATCAGTTCCTCGCCGAGGCCCCAGCCGTCGGCGGCCTCGACCCACCCGCGGAATCCGATGGCGGTGGTGGCCACCACCACGTCCGGCGCGTTGTCGACCAACTCCTTGGTGGCGGTGAGCAGTTCGCTGTCGTCGGCGAGGGGCACGATCCGCAGGGCCGGCGCGTGGACGACGGTGGCCCCGCGCCGCTGGAGCAGCGCGCCGAGCTCGTCGGCCCGGCGCGCGGCGGTCACCCCCACGGTGAACCCGGAGAGAGGCCCGTGGTCGGGTCGCTGCTGTTCGTCGTACATGGCTCTCGTCTCGCGCTCGTCGAGTCGTCGTACGGGTCTGTGCTGTCGTACGTCCGCGGCGGATCCGAGCCTGTCAACGGACCGTGACAGGCTCGGATCACGGTGATGTCGGGCGTGTTACGTCACACCTCGGCGTAGCTGAGCTGGGAGTTCGCCTCGGCGGTGACACTCGCCCGGGTCCCGGCGCCGGCCGGGCGGCGAAGGTATACGGCCCAGGTGACCCCGAAGGCGGCCACGTAGAAGACGAGGAAGGTGACGAAGGCGCCTGTGCCGGAGCCCGAGTCGAGGAACGACTGCCGGAAGGCGAGGTTGATGCCGACACCGCCGAGCGCTCCCACGGCACCGATGAGCCCCATGGCGGCACCGGAGAGCCGGCGCCCGTACCGCGCGGCCTCCTCCCCTTCGAGCCCCTTGTCCACGGCCTTCTTCTGGAAGATGCCGGGGATCATCTTGTACGTCGACCCGTTGCCGAGCCCGCTGAGCACGAAGAGCACCACGAAGACGCCGACGAACAGCGGCAGCGACCTCTCGCTGCCGGCGACGACGAGGATTCCGGTCGCGACGGCCATGGCGACGAAGTTCCACAGGGTGATCCTGGCGCCCCCGTAGCGGTCGGCCAGCCGGCCGCCGACGGGCCGGATCAGCGAGCCGAGCAGCGGGCCGATGAAGGTGAGGTAGGCGGCCTGGAGCGGCGTACGCCCGAACTCGACCTGAAGCACCTGCCCGAAGGCGAAGGCGTAGCCGATGAACGACCCGAAGGTCCCGATGTACAGGAACGCCATGATCCAGGTGTGCGCGTCCTTCGCGGCGTCCAGGGCGGCGCCGGTGTCGTTCTTGACGGAGGCGATGTTGTCCATGAAGAGGGCGGCGAGGACGGCGGCCACGACGATGAGCGGGACGTAGATCCCGAGCAGCACCCGCGGCCCGCCGCCCGCCCCGATGATGGCGAGCGCCACCAACTGGATGACGGGGACGCCGATGTTGCCGCCGCCCGCGTTGAGGCCGAGCGCCCAGCCCTTCTTCCGCAGCGGGAAGAAGGCGTTGATGTTGGTCATGCTGGAGGCGAAGTTGCCGCCACCGATACCGGCCAGCAGACCCACCACGAGGAAGGTCGCGAACGAGGTGCCCGGCTCCATCACCACGAACGCGGCGACGGTCGGCACGAGCAGCAGACTCGCGGACACGATGGTCCAGTTCCGGCCACCGAAGAGCGCGACGGCGAAGGTGTAGGGCACCCGCACGACCGCGCCGACCAGCGTCACCATCGAGGTGAGCAGGAACTTGTCGGCCGGGGTGAGCCCGTACTCCGGTCCCATGAACAGGACCATCACCGACCACAGGGTCCAGACGGAGAACCCGATGTGCTCGGACAGCACGGAGAAGAGCAGGTTCCGCCGGGCGACCTTCTCCCCCTTCTCCGCCCAGAAGGCCTCGTCCTCCGGATCCCACTCCTCGATCCAGCGACCGCCCCGCGCAGGGGCCGTACTCGTGGCTGGGGCAGTCATCTCGCGCCTCCGTCGGTTCTCCGGGCTTACTGGCTGCTGTTTCCCGAAGGTAGGGAGGGCGCGTTTCCACGCTGTGGCTGTGGGTGACCGGAAGGGAACGTTGCTCTCACCCGGTCCCGGACCCGGCGGTGAGGACGGGGCGGGACGGGGTGAGAGGCGTCCGGGGTCGGGCGGACCAGGTGAGGGGGCTCCGGCACCGGGCGGACTGGGTGAGGGGCGTCGGGACCGGACGGACCGGGTGAGATCCGCCCGGCACTGGACGGACCAGGTGGGGGGCGTCCGGGACGGGTACCGGCGGCGCGTCCGTCAGACGGCGGCGTTGTGGTACGAGGTGATGGCCCAGGTACCGGCGGCGGGATCGCGGACGAGTACCCAGGTCGCACGGTGGTGCCGGTCGGCGGGCACTTCACTCTCACCGGCCAGCAGAATCCCGGCCTCGCTGACGACGACGGCGGTGTCGGGACGCGGGAAGCGGATCCGCCGGGGCTCGTCGAGCGGCCGGGAACCCTTCAGCGGCCCCTCGAACCCGGCCGCGATGTAGGCACGGATCTCCTCCCGCCCGTCGTTGAAGACACCCGGCATCACGACCGTCGCGTCCTCGGTGTACAGCTCGGCGAACGCGTCCGCGTCGTAGTCCGCCCAGGCGGAGTAGAGACGGTCGAGGACGGCGCGGATGGCCTGGGTGTCGTCGGTGTTGCTGCCGGTGTAGTCGTCGGCGCTGATGTCGGTGGCGTCCATGGTGATCCTTCTCCTCGGACTGGTCCGGATTGCTTCGGCTCCGGTACGTACCTCCGCGGACGCCGGAACTCATCGGTGCCGGGGCGATGAGTTCCGGCCGGCCCGGAGGTACGTACCGGTGAGCGAGGGGCCCGAAGGCTGGGCCACGAGGAACCGAGCCGCCGAGCCACCGAGGTGCGGAGGCTCTGGGTGCGGAGGTGCAGAGGTGCCGACGAGCAGAGGAGCCGAGGGGCAGAGTATGGAGACGCCTGATGACGACGGCAGGGAGGGCCAGGGGCGCGACGGCGACAGCCGGAACGGCCGGGGCCGCGACGGTTTCGAGGAGCGGACGGCCCCCTATCGCCGCGAACTGCTGACCCATTGCTACCGGATGCTGGGGTCGGTGCACGAGGCCGAGGACCTGGTGCAGGAGACGATGCTGCGGGCCTGGCTCGCGTACGACCGGTACGACGCCGCCCGCGCGTCCCTGCGCACCTGGCTGTACCGCATCGCCACCAACACGTGTCTGACCGCGCTGCGCGGCCGCGCCCGCAGACCCCTGCCGTCGGGCCTGGTCGGCGCGCTGGAGGACCCGGGGGCGCCGATGGCGCTGGGGGCGGAGGTGCCGTGGCTGGAACCGTTCCCGGGCGGGGGCACGACCGGGCTCGCCCTCGGCGCCGGAGCCGCGGCGGCGGCCGGGGATCCCGCGGGTGTGGTCGTCGCCCGGGGCAGCCTGCGCCTCGCGCTGATCGCCGCGATGCAGCTGCTGCCCCCGCGCCAGCGGGCGGTCCTCATCCTGCGCGACGTACTGGCCTGGCCGGCGACCGAGGTCGCCGAAGCCCTCGGCACGTCGACCGCCTCCGTGAACAGCGCGCTCCAACGGGCCCGCGCACGGCTCGGCGAGGCCGGCCTGACGGAGGACGAGGTGACGGAACCGCCGGACCATGAGCAGCGTGCGGTGATCGACCGCTATCTGCGCGCCTTCGAGGACGCCGACCTCGACGCCCTGCGCACCCTGCTCACCCAGGACGTCGTCCTGGAGATGCCCCCGGTCCTCAACTGGTACGTCGGCCCCGACGCCTATGTCGCCTTCATCGCCCGCGTCTTCGCGATGCGCGGCACGGACTGGCGCCTGCGTCCCACCTCGGCGAACGGACAGCCCGCGCTGGCGGCCTACGTCCGCGCCCCGGGCGACGACAAGCACCGCCTCCACACCCTGCAGGTCTTCACAGCGGACCGCGGAGCGGTGAGCCACACGGTGGTCTTCCAACTCCCCACGGTGTTCACGGCGTTCGGACTGCCGGAGGTATGGGAGGAGTAGACACGCCTTACTGCTGCGGGGGTTGGGGGTTACTCGGCTTGAGGTCGGGGTCGGGGTCGGGATGGGAGGGCTGCTGGGGTACGGGGCCGGGCTGGGCGGCGTACGGGCTGCTCGGCTGGGAGGCGTACGGGTTGTCGGGGGCGTCCGAGACGGGGGCAGGGGTTTGCCGGCTGTAGGGGCCGGGGGCTGGGGAGCCGTAGGGACCCGGGGTCGGGGGCTGCGGGTGCGGGTGCGCCTGGACCGGGGCGTGGGGCTGGACCGGGGCGTCGACAGGGGCCTGGATCTCGGCTTGGGTCGGGCCGGCGTACGGGGCCGCCTGGGGAGAGTGCGGGGCCCGGCCGGCGTATGGGATCTGGGGCGCGTACGGAGCCGGGCCGGTGTACGGGGGGTGGCCCGCATACGGAGCCGGGCCGGGGTGCGGGGTGTGGCCCGCGTGCGGGGTGTAGGGGCCGTACGGACCGGCCTGCTGTCCGGCGTACCCCGCCGTCGGCGGCAGATACCGCACGCGCCCGCCCTCCTCCGTCACGGGCGCGAACCCCGCCGCCCGCAGCAACGCCGCGAACTTGGCGTTGCGCTTGCGCGTGACGACGAGACCGACACCTAGGACGACCATCAGCAAGGCCCACAGGACACCGGCCACCGTGAAGGCGCCGGAACTCCCACCCGCCCGGACCCCGAGGACGACGCACCCGACGGTGAGACCGACCGCCGCGTACACCATCCGCTTCTCGGCGTTCTTGCCGGTGAGGTCGAAGTTGATACGGGCCTTGAGGAGTTCCAACGCGTCAGGGACGACGGGCGGCAACGACACCCCGTCGCCGGCCTGCGGATACTGCGCCCAGTTCTGCGCGGCACGCGCCTGAGCCTGCGGGCCGGGGTCGGGCACGATGAGCATCGTGAGCGCGTTGTTGCGCCCGCCGCCCTGCCGTACGTCCGCGTACTCGTACCCGAACTGCTGGGCGACGAAGGCGAGTCGGGCGAGCTTCTTCACCGAGGCCATAGGACTCGTGAGCTGCACCGCTTGCCCCGCGGCCATCAACCGGAACATCCGCCGGACCTGCCGCTTACCCACGCCGCCCCCAACTCCCCACGGAACCAACCCGTTCACACGATCAATTCACCGGCCCGCGCTGGACTCAGCGGTTGATGGACTGGATCTCTTGCACCACGACGTCCTGGTCGGCTCCGAAAGTGCCGTCCGGCAGGTTCCGCGCCTCGGGCACGCCGGTACCCGTCCAGTGGATCTTCCAGGTGATCGTCGCGCGCAACTTGTACGAGCCGTCGCCCGAGGAGCGGAGGTACTTCACCCCGCAAGGCGGCGTCTCCTTGGCCTTGCCCTTCGCGAACGCCTCACCGATGTGATCACCGGATATCTCGCAGACACCGGACGCGGGATACGTCTCCGCATCCGCCGTCCCCGGCTCGATCCTCAGCGAGACCGGCTCCGCGGTCGTCGTCGCCCTCACCCCGAGCAGAGGAACCGACGCCGACACCGACACCGGCTTGAACTTCGCCGTGTCCAACCACGCCCACGTCGGCAGATTCACCTTCGTCGTACCAGCGGGAGCCAAGTCCGCCTTCGTCGACGGCACACGAATCTCGCCGTACGCGAGCTGCGCCAACACCTGCGGAGTGACCGCCTCGGGAATGTCCGCCGGCGGAGCGGCACCCTTATCGACCCAGAAAATCGGCTTACTGCAAGCCAACGCACCCGGGTCACCCTCACGGCCTTTGGTCACGTACGAGTCCCACCAATAACCCTTGCCTGCCTTGGCCTTGTTGAAATCCTTGTACTCACCGCCGTTGACATACTTGTTCCGCTGCTCCAAGTCCCACTCAGGACCCGTCGACTCGGCATTCCAGATCGGCTCCAAATACTCCTGCAACTTATCCGGCGTGTACTTCGGAGCGTAATAACAAGCAGGCGGAGTCCAGTTACCCGACACAGCCGCCACCGGACCAGCAGAGTCACCCGACCCGTTCCTCGAACGATCGAAAACAACGGCACCCGCCGTCGCGGACAGGTTGCCGTTGCCGTCCGAGTCACCAGACGCTTTGCCACCGGGATGAGGCGTCTGAGCTCCGCCGCCGATCTTGTTGTCGGCCATGGCGGGCGCGGCACCCAGGCAGATCGAACCGATCAGCGCGGAGGAAACCAGAACTCGTGAACCGGCGCTCAAGGCTGGCACTTTGCGCTCCCCCTCTGGGAAAGAAGCTTCTCAATGACCCAGACACCCTTGTCATTCTTGTGCAACTGGGTGTTGTAGAGCACGTAGCTGTTCTTCGTGACGGCGGTTTTGTCGACCTTCTTCGGCTTCAGGTACATGTCGTACGCCTTGCCCTGGTCCTCGCAGTACACGAGCGACGCACTGTCTGAGCCATTCACGTCCGCTGCCGCGTCGTAGTAGCGGTAGGCCCCAGTCGTACGAGCCTTAGCCTTGACGTACGCCTCGATGAACTTCTGGGTTTCCGCGGCGGCTTCACCCTCGTAGTAGAAGAGATAGGCCTTGTCGAGGGCGTCCTGGTTGACGATAGCCAGGTCAACAGCCTTGATGGACTGCTCGCTGTCCGCCAGCACCGCGTCCTTGTCCTTGTCGCCCGTCTTGGGCCACTCGAAGGTGTATGTGAGATCCGACGGCAGCTCGATCTTCGGTCGCCCCGCGGATTGCGTAGCGCTCGGGCCGGGCGCAGCCGACGTCGCACTCCCGGTGTCCGCGCCCGCGATCTTGTCGTTGGCCTTCGGCTTGTCGCCACCACCGCCGCACGCGGTCAGAAGCAGCGCGGCTGTCGCTCCGGCAGCGGCTGTGGCAAGCAGGCGGGGACGGCGGTTCACGGCGGACTCCTGTGCGGCGTGGGGTGCGGAAGGGCAGCAACACGCTATCGGGGGCCCGCGCAACGACACCAGCGCGAATGGTGCCAAGCGAGTAACAAGCGTTGGACAAAGCAGCCCATAGAGCGGCCAACTGGCTCCCGAAAAGCTCCGATTGAGTGAGGCTCGCCGGTGAGACGGTTCACCTAGTTGGCGTCCGCAAAGCTATGCCTCCAGTCGCCTCAGCCAAGTGACCGTCATGTTCCCGCCACTCGCGCCCCGTTGAGCTCCCGGCGTCCGCGGTCAAGGCGCCTCAGGGGAAGCCGGCACCAGCGGGTTCTCGAAGGTGGCCAGGGCCGCGATGTGGCGGAGGATCGCACGGTATTGGTCACGGCGTCCCACAGCCGTCGTACTCAGGGTGAACACAGCCAGTCGCTTGCAGTCCGGATGCGGGAGGTGGGCACGGAACTGGACCAGGGGCAGTTGCGGGAGGCCGTCGACCGCCCTGGGGATGTGCACAGATTCGCTGAACGTGACTGGTCCACAAGGCAGTTCGACGTATTCGATGCCCGCCGCGTCGAGCCCGCTCACCGCACGTGCAGCCGTCACGGCTCGCGGCGACACCGCCGTCGCCCGCCAGGAGACGGTGAAGAACGACAACAGCGGCCGGCCACTGCTGCTCGTGGCCGACTCATCGACGTCATCGCGGTGCAGGCCGATCGAGCAATGGACAGTTCCGGCTTCCCTCAGAGCACCGAGCAGTCGCTGCCCCTGTGTGAACTGAGCGATGAACTGCTGCCGGTTCAACTCGTCGGGAGCCGCCTGGAGAAAGGGCGTGAGGGCGGTACGCAGGTCATTGGCCCCTGGGGAGTCAGGTGCCGGGAGCAGCGCCTCGATGGGCACAGCGGTGAAGCCCGCGGGTTCCGCGAACCAGACCTCGGCGTCGGGGTCTTCGGCCGAATCGGCGACGGTGAAGTGGGGGGCGGTGGTCATCTTGTCCTGCCGGGGAGGAGTCATGAGGTACGCGGGCGCGGGCGCACCACGTCGGGAACATGGGCGCCGGAACGGCGTGCGCGTTCGACGGCGGCCGGGCTCGCGTTCCAGTCGGTCGGCTCGATGCCCCGGCGGCCCGTGGCCGTCCGCTGATAGAGCAGATGCAGCCTCTTGGGTGCCCCGCCCCTGCGGCTGGTGGCCGCGATGACGGCGATGAAGCGGGGATCACCAGCGAACCAGAGCGGCTCGATCTGCGCCTTCAACTCCGGCTTCGTACGAGCGGTGCCGAAGCGGCGCATCCACCAGAAGGTACGCATGCCGGAAAGGAAGAGCAGAGGGATCTGCTCCTCCGGCGCCTCAGGATTGGGCAACTCCAGCCACATCTCGTCCTCTTGAACCTGCGGATGCTTGTTCCGGCCTCGGGGAACGCCGGCGAGGAGTTGCCAGGGGTACTGCCAGAGGACGCGCTGGATGTAGATGGAGGGGCGGATGTAGGCGAGCTGGAGGACGGCTCGGAATGCCGAATAGAGAAGCACCGGAATGAATAGGAAGGCATAGCCCGGGCTCAGAAACGAGACAAGCACTCCTAGGGAGCCAATCCAGACTGCCGTCCAACCCACCAGTCGCGCAACAATCATGACCATGTGTTGCATCCAAGCCCGTCTGGTCGGTGGATGATCCCAAGCAGTCGGGTACTTAGTCGGGTGCATGCGGTGAGAGCCTCCTGCTCGGGCTAGAAGACATGACGGGCAAGTTCAAATAGGGCTCCGCCATCAAGACCCAGCCGCACTCCGTCAATGCCTGCCACGGAGCCGTCCTTGATTCCGTCATCGTCCGTGTCTACAGCGGTCATGGCCAAGCCGAAGCCGGCGGTTGTCACGCCGACCGAAGCCGACGTGACCTCGATGGCTTTGGTGACTTGGGCCGCTCGGGCACCTCGAATGGTGAATCCGAGCAAGGAGTTGTCCAGGTCGGAAATGGCCTTCGCGTGCTCGATCGTCGCGCCTCCGAATCGGGCCACGCGTTGACCGATGGTGAGAAACTCGCTCGCTTCACCAGTAGCCCTCAGCGCGATTACCGCGCCCTTCCCAGCCGCACCTAGTCCAGGTAGCGCACCGAGGACATCACCCCCGACAGTAACGAAGTTACTCCAGAAGTCTGTATCGAGTTCACCTTTGGTGAACCCATCCTTGAGCGATGCCCACACGGTTGGGTCCTGAGTGATCCGGATTGACAATGACGTCGCACTCAACGCCGCAGCGGCAAGCAGAAGTGCCGCGGCAACTGTCCCACCGGACACGACAAACAGCGCTACCAAACCGATTACCGCTGCCACCGTGCTCAAAATGTCCGGCAGATTCTCCGTGACCCAGTCGAGTGCTGAGTCGAACCAGCCCGGCTCGTGGGGAGTCAGTTTCTTCGTGGCGTCGCGGATCTTGCCTGCTCGACGCTGGGCCTGATGCTCGTGTTCCTCCGCGAGTTCGCGTGCCTTGCCGCGGATCTTGCGGAGAGCTTCATCGGCGTCGTCCACCGCCGTCTTCGCCTTGGTCAAGGCCTTCCGCGCCTCATCGTGCCCGGCGCCCTTCCCGTCCAGGTCAGGGCTGTCACCCGCCTTCGTGGCGTGGCCCTTCGCCCGGTCGACGGCGGCCTGCGCGTCCTTCGCGTCCTGTTCGAGTCGCTTCGCCCGGCGCTGGAAGTCGTCGAGTTCGCCTTCCCAGCGGCCGAGTTGTCCGGCGGCCTTGCGGATGGAGTGGGCGGCGTTCTTCAGGTTCAGGGGGAGCGGGCCGCCGCCCAGTTGCTCGCGGAAGGCGACGGCCGCGTCGCCCTTCCAATAGCTGCCGTCCATCAACCTGGTGACGAGTTCATGCGTCTCTTCGAGAACCTTCGCGCACCCCGTGAGCTTCTTGCGCAGGCCGCTCACGGTCTCCGTGCTGCCCGGCGCCGGGTTGAACCCGAGATGCGGGTAGTCGGGGTTGGGGATGCGCGGGGCCGACTTGAGGCCCTGTGGCTTGTCGCGGTCGGCGAGGGACCGGGGATCGAGCGCCGCTCCCGTGTCCTCGGGCTGATACGTCACCTCGTACCGCCGCCCCTGCCGTTCCCGGCCTTCTTCAGGGCTTGTTCCAGGGCCTTGTCCACCTCGCGGTAGCTGTCCCTGCTCTTCCCGATGATCTTGGACAGGTCCTCGGTCTGCTCACCGATCTGGTCGGCCCCGTATTTCCAGTTGTCCTGGAAGTCCTCGCAGGCACAGTCGAGATCGTCCGTTCCCAGACCGCTGACCGTGGCGTCCTCCAACGCCCTGCGCAGGCCTTTCAACGAGTTGCTCGATTTCTGGAGCATCTTCATGAAGTGCGACAGCTCATCGCCGTCGACGGCCAGCCGCTCCGCCACGCCCTCTGCCTCTTCCGGATCTCAGTGAGTCCGGAGGGCCGGACTCAGCGGTTGATGGACTGGATCTCTTGCACCACGACGTCCTGGTCGGCTCCGAACGTGCCGTCCGGCAGGTTCCGCTCGTCGGGCACGCCGGTACCCGTCCAGTGGATCTTCCAGGTGATCGTCGCCCGCAACTTGTACGAGCCGTCGCCCGAGGAGCGGAGGTACTTCACCCCGCAAGGCGGCGTCTCCTTGGCCTTTCCCTTCGCGAACGCCTCACCGATGTGATCACCGGATATCTCGCAGACACCGGACGCCGGATACGTCTCCGCATCCGCCGTCCCCGGCCCGATCCTCAGCGAGACCGGCTCCGCCGTCGTCGTCGCCCTCACCCCGAGCAGAGGAACCGACGCCGACACCGACACCGGCTTGAACTTCGCCGTGTCCAACCACGCCCACGTCGGCAGATTCACCTTCGTCGTACCAGCAGGCGCCAAGTCCACCTTCGTCGACGGCACACGAATCTCGCCGTACGCGAGCTGCGCCAACACCTGCGGAGTGACCGCCTCGGGAATGTCCGCCGGCGGAGCGGCACCCTTGTCGACCCAGAAAATCGGCTTACTGCAAGCCAACGCACCCGGGTCACCCTCATGGCCCTTGGTCACGTACGAGTCCCACCAATAGCCCTTGCCTGCCTTGGCCTTGTTGAAATCCTTGTACTCACCGCCGTTGACATACTTGTTCCGCTGCTCCAAGTCCCACTCGGGACCCGTCGACTCGGCATTCCAGATCGGCTCCAAATACTCCTGCAACTTATCCGGCGTGTACTTCGGAGCGTAATAACAAGCAGGCGGAGTCCAGTTACCCGACACAGTCGCCACCGGCCCTGCAGAGTCACCCGACCCGTTCCTCGAACGATCGAAAACAACAGCACCCGCCGTCGCAGAGAGATTGCCGTGGCCATCAGAGTCACCTGATGCGTTGGCATTTTGGCCGTTGGTGCTGCCATCGTGCCCGTACCCTGCGAAGGCTTGGGGCGAGCAGATCATCAGGGCCGCGGAAGCTACGACGGCAACTGCTCCGGTCTTGCGATACGTCAGGACTGACATGCGGTGCTCCCCCGCTGCGATGTCAGCTTCTCCGTGATCCAGACGTCCTGCTTGTTGACCCGAAGGAGGCTGCTGTAGAGGACGTAGTTGTCCTTCGACTTCGGAGTCATTTCGATCTTGCCCGTCTTCAAGTTCTTGTTGTAGGCCTTGTTCTGATCTTCGCAGTAGACGAAGCCCGCAGTTCCATCGGAATTGATCTTCACGTCGGAGTTGTAGTAGCGCTTCGCGCCGGTGATGCGGTCCTTGTAGTCCACGAACTCCTGGATGAACTTCTGACTCCCGGCTGCCGCGGTGCCCTCGGAGTAGAAGCGGTACGCCTTGTGCAGCGGGTCCTGTTCAGCAATGGCCATATCAACAGCCTTGATGAACTGCTCGCTGTCGTTCAGCACCGCGTCCTTGTCCTTGTCGCCCGTCTTGGGCCACTCGAAGGTGTATGTGAGATCCGACGGCAGCTCGATCTTCGGTCGCCCCGCGGATTGCGTCGCGCTCGGGCCCGGCGCAGCCGACGTAGCACCCCCGGTGTCCGCCCCCGCGATCTTGTCGTTGCCCTTCGGCTCGGTGTCGGCGCCTCCGCACGCGGTCAGAAGCAGCGCGGCTGTCGCTCCGGCGGCGGCTGTGGTGAGCAGGCGGGGGCGGCGGTTCACGGCGGGCTCCTGTGCGGCGTGGGGTGTGGAAGGGCAGCAACACGCTATCGGGGGCCCGCGCGACGACACCAGAACGCGGGGTGCCTGGCGGGCAACAGGAGGTGGGTACAAGGGTTCATAGCGTGACCAACCGGCCGCCGAGAACCTTCGATTGAGTGACAGTAACCGTGACCGTGAGCGTGAAAGTGACAGCGCGGGGTGGGGCGCGGCGCCTGGGTTGGGTGGGCCGCCGCGAGGCCTCAGACCGGGGGCGCCCCAATCCGGAGAGCGCCCCCTCACTCAGCGTTCGCTCAGGCCTTCCCCCGACGCCCCCGCGCCGCACGGCCGTTGGACTTGCGGCCGCCGGCGCCGTTCGGCCAGAGGCGGGGGCTTCGCTTCGCGGCGATGTCCTCGATCCAGCCGAAGGCCAGGATGGTCAGGCCGATCAGGGGCCACACCAGGACGAACATCCACAGCATGTACGTGGCGTCGAGGGCCGACACCGCGCGGTCGCTCTGCATGAAGGGGAGGTTGTAGGCCTGGTCGAGGATCGGGACCGTGGCCATGATGAGCATGTTGTGCCAGAGGTAGATCGTGACCGCGCGGTTGTTGGACAGCGTGATCAGCTTGTCCCACTTGGCGAGGCGGCCCGGCAACTGCTGCCAGGACGGGCTGTACTGGAGCAGGATCACCACGAAACCGAAGGACCACATCGCGTCGGCGAGCGGGATGTCGTTCAAGTCCCAGCCGTCGGGGCCCAGATGACCCGAGGCCCACCACAGGGCGAAGGCCATCATCAGGGTCGAGCACGAGATGGCGATGTAGCGCGGGACCTTCGCGAGCATTCCCTCGTGGTGGGCGAAGCCCAGGACCCAGCAGCCGCCGTAGACGGCGAAGTCGGTGATGGCGTTGCCCGTTTCGCCGGGGATGGTGACCAGCCCGGTGCCGACCACCGCCGTCAGGGCGAGGGGAGCCAGCAGGGTCGCCCACGGAACACGGCGGAACGCCCACAGCAGGAGCGGGGACGCGACCACGAACCACAGGTACGCGCGCAGGTACCAGAGCACGCCCGCGCCCTGGACCGCCCAGTCGCTCTCCAGCAGGCCCGACTCGGAGCCGAGGTGCGCGGGGTACGGAGGGGCGCCGATCGGGACGATGTAGTCGAGCAGTTCGATCGGGCCCCAAGTACCGCCGAGGTCCGGGTCCTTCGCGGGGTTCCAGCCACCCACGAACATCATGGTCAGCGCCACCACGCCGAAGGCCCAGAGCGGGGGCAGCAGACGCCTCAGGCGTCCCCGGATCACGCTCAGCGGCGGCCGGCTCAGCGAACGCGCCATCAGGGAGCCCGCCAGCGCGAACATCACGCCCATGGAGGGGAAGAGGACCGTCAGCCAGGCCCAGCCGAACAGGTGGTACACGACCACGCGGACCAGGGCTATGGAGCGGAGCAGGTCGAGGTAACGGTCACGGCCCGGGCGGCGCGGAGCGGACTGCCGCGCGGGATCCGACGCGGGTGCCGTCTCCGGTGCCGTCTGCCGTGCCGGGGTCGGATCCGGGTGCGGCGCCGCGTCAGGAACGGCCTCCGGCCGTGGGCGCAGCCAGTCGTCCGCCGGTGCTCCCGGGTACGGACGCGGATGCGGGACCGCCACCTTCGGGGTGCCCAGCGGCGGAGTCGGCGGAGTCGCCCCCACCGGGTACTCGTGCGTGGTCATCCGACCGGCCTCCGTTCGTTCCCGCTGTGTGACGCCCGCGGCTGCGGGACCGATCCCGGCGCCCCCACGACTCCCGTGCGGCGCAGCTTCTGCCAGCGCAGCCGGCCGCCGGTGAGGGCGGTGATCCAGGACTGCAGCAGGACCACGTACATCAACTGCCGGTACAGGATCTGCTGGAGGGGGAGCGAGATCAGATGGGTCATGCGTTCCTTGTCCAGGCGGAACGCGTACGCCGCGCACACCGCCTGGATGGCGAGGACACCGAGCCAGGCGATGATCGTCTTCTGGGTCGGGCCGAAGACGACGCCGTACAGGAGGAAGACGTCGATCAGGGGCGCGAGGAGCGGGGCAAGGACCATGAAGAGGGACACGAGAGGCAGGCCGACCCGGCCGAATCGGCCCGACGGACCGCGTTCGAGCAGAGCCCCGCGGTGCTTCCAGATCGCCTGCATGGTGCCGTACGACCAGCGGTAGCGCTGGGACCAGAGTTGCTGGACGGACTCCGGGGCCTCGGTCCAGGCCCGCGCCTTCTCGGCGTAGACGACACGCCAGCCGTCGCGGTGGAGGGCCATCGTGATGTCGGTGTCCTCGGCGAGCGTGTCGTCGCTCATGCCGCCGACGCGCTCCAGGGCCGAGCGGCGGAAGGCTCCCACCGCGCCCGGGATGGTCGGCATGCAGCGCAGGATGTCGTACATGCGGCGGTCGAGGTTGAAGCCCATCACGTACTCGATGTGCTGCCAGGCGCCGATGAGGGAGTCGCGGTTGCCGACCTTGGCGTTGCCCGCGACCGCCCCGACCTGCGGGTCGGCGAAGGGCTGGACGAGTTCGCGGACGGTCGCCGGTTCGAAGACGGTGTCGCCGTCCATCATCACGATGATGTCGTGACTGGCGTTCGCCAGGCCCCTGTTGAGGGCGGCGGGCTTGCCGGCGTTGAGCTGGCGCACGACGCGGACGTTCGGCAGGTGCAGGTCCTCGACGATGCGCGCGGTGCCGTCGCTCGATCCGTCGTCGATGACGATGATCTCGATGGGGTGCTCGCTCGCCATGAGGGAGTTCACGGTGCTCTCGATGCACTTGGCCTCGTTGTACGCCGGGACCAGCACCGACACCGGTTCGGTGACCGGTGCCGGGCCCCAGCGGAAGCCCTTGCGGCGGACCCGGCGGGCGTGTGCGGCGGAGAGCAGGAGCATCATGCCGAAGCGGGTGAAGACCAGCACGCCGATGATCGCGATGCAGACGATCAGGACGTCGGTGATCCTCTCCGCGGCCTGGACCAGGAAGATCCAGGCCTTGCCCTTCCACAGGTCGAGGCCCGTCACCGGGGTCTGCGCGCTCGGCGCGTCGAGCGCCTCGGTGAGGTTCTCGAAGTCGTAGCCCTGCTTCTGGAGTTCGGGCACGAACTTGTCCAGCGCCTGCACGGTCTGGTGGCGGTCGCCGCCCGAGTCGTGCATCAGGACGATGGCGCCCTTGCCGCCCTTGGGCGTGGCCCGGCGGATGATCTCGTCGACGCCCGGCTTCTGCCAGTCCTCACTGTCGGTGTTGTTGACGACGGTGATGTAGCCGCGGGTGCCGACGTACTGCGTCACCGGCCAGGACTTGTTGTCCATGGCGTCGGCGAACGAGGAGTAAGGGGGACGGAAGAGCGAGGTGCGGATGCCCGCCGCGCCCTCCAGCGCCAGCTGGCTCTGCGACAGCTCCCAGTCGATACGGCTCTTGGACTGGTACGACAGGTCGGGGTGGTTGAAGGTGTGCACGCCGACCTCGTTGCCCTCCCGCACCATGCGCGCGACGAGGTCCGGGTAGCGCGAGGCCATGGTGCCGGTGACGAAGAAGACCGCGTGGGCGTGGTGCGCCTTGAGGACGTCCAGGACCTTGGGGGTCCACTTGGGGTCCGGGCCGTCGTCGAAGGTGAGGACGAGACGGTGGTCGGGGACGCTCAGGCTGGTCGTACGGCCGCTGCGGGTGTCGATGACCGGGCCGCCGTCGAGGATCTTCTCCGGCACCTTGTCGGTGGCCGCCTCGGGCTGGATGCGGTGGTCGGCGAGGATCTCGCTGTGCACGTAACCGCGCAGCATCAGCATCGCCATCAGGGCGAGCAGGATGGTCGTGGGCAGCAGGAAGCGCATGGGCAGACGGCGGCGCCTGGCGTTGCGGTCCTGCCGCGGGGTGGTGCTCGGGTCACGCCCCGGCGCGCTGGGCGCAGGACCGTGACGGCTGGTGCGGGACATCAGAGGAGGTTCTCCGGGGACGAGTGGGAGAGGGAGTACGGGGGACCGAGGAGGCTCGGCTGCCTGGACTCCCCGTGGTTCTGCCCGGCGGGTGTCCGCCGGAGAAGGCGGCTCATGGGGTGCCGGCCCCCGCTCCGGTGGAACCCCCGGGGCCCGTGGACTCCGTCGGAGTGGGCGTGCTGGAGGGGGTCGCCGTGGCGGAGACCGTGGGCTGACTGTCCGCCGAGGAGGACGGCTTGGGGTCGGGGTCCGGGTCCTTGGTGGTGACGCCCGGGGGCGCCTTCCTGGTCGCCGATGTGCTGGGCTTGGGGTCGCTCGACGCGCTCGGGGCACTGGTCTTGGCCGAGGCGCCGGGTGTGGGGGTCGAGCCGGGTGAGGGCGTCGTGACGCCACCGGCCGTCGCCACGGCGCCGGGCGCGGTGGCACCGCCCGTGCTCGGCGGGTTCACCGACTGCGTGGGCAACGGCGAGGTGTCGACCCGGCCGGCGGGCTGGTCCTCCTCCTGGCCCGGCACCAGGAGCCAGGGTGCGTTCGAGTTGCCCGACAGGAGCGTGGCGACGATCACGACGGCGTAGACCGCGCAGGCCACGGCGACGAGCATGCCGAGACGGCGGAAGCGGCGGCTGCGGCGGCCGGACTCGTCGACGAAGACGGGGCCGTCGGAGGCCTCCGGGGCGTCCTTGGCCTGCCGGACCAGCCAGTCCTCCAGGCGAGGGCCCGCGCTGTCGAGCTGGACGGTGTCTCCGTGCGGGTCGTGGCCGTTCGCCGGTCTGACCGTGTGCTCCCACGAAGGGGACAGCGAAGGATCGAGGTCCGGCGTGGACCCGGTGAGCAGCTCGGTCTCCGGACCGTCGCTGAAGTAGGGCCGCGTCTCCTTCGTACGGGCGGCCTCCTTCGTACGGGCGGTCTCCGTCATGCGAGCGGTCTCCGTCGTACGGGCGACAGGCGCCGCGGCCTTCGCCGAGGGCGCGGCGCTGAACCACGCGCCGGTCTCACGCTCGGACGGTGAACTCGCCTCGGGCCAAAGGCCGGAGAAGGTGTCGGATCCACGGCCAGGGAACACGTCGGTCTCCGCGGCGCGACCGACGAGCAGTTCGGTCTCCGGCTCCGGGGTTCGCTCGGGACGTCCGCCGGCTGCTCGCTCGGCGCGTTCCCCACGCTCAGGACTGATGCCAACTCCCATATTCGGCCACGAAACCGTTCTGCTGGGCCCTGGTCCGTCGATCGGCTCCTCGGCGTCTCGCCCAGGTGACGGATCGACGAGGCGCCCGTCCCGCTGACCGACATCGCGTCCAGCCGGTTGGGCGTCTTTCCGCCAGTTCTCTACGCGCACGTGCATCCCCCCACGGGACTGCTCACGGGTGCGCGACGACTCCGGGCAAATACTCTCTATGTCGTCCGGACCGAGCCCCCACCCGGTCCGATCGCCCCCCAATATCACACCGCGCCCGGACGAGGAATGTAGCGCACGGGTGGGACTCGTGTGGGTACGTCTCATGCACCTCTCATGAAAACGAGGGCATCGGTGGCTGGAATCCATCCTTCCTGGGGGCTCAGGAGCCATTTTTCTTCGCTCGCGAGTTCGGCAGCAGCTCGCTTGAGCGCATCGATCCCCGGATGAACAAGCCCCATGCGCCACACGAGTGACACGGGCGACAGGGGAACGGGGTCCGTCAGAGGCCTCGACACCGTCCCGGGCATGGCCGGAAACTCCACTACGGCAAGGACGGGATTCCGCCTCTTCGCCATGACCCGCCGGAATTCCTCGGCTCCGACGGCCACCGGTGCGGGTGACGCGAGTTGGATACCTCGTCCCTCGAACAGGTGACGCGCCAGGTCGGTCCACTCCAGCGTCCGTGGGTTTCCCGCTCCCGCGTACACGGTCTCGCCCGCGAGCGCGGCCAGCGGCACCGCGTCCAGCGCGGCGAGGTGATGGTCGTCGGGCAGGACGACGGCCAGGGGCTCGTAGCGCACGATCCGCTGCTCCAGCCGGGCCCGGACGGCCGGGTCGAGTCCGGCGAACCGGCCGAACGAGGCGTCGAGGCGGCCGGCGAGCAGGTCCGCCGCCGCACCGGTGAGCCCGCTCTCGTAACGGGCCATCAGTTCACTGTCGGGGGCCAGGTCGCGGGCCCGGTCGAGGATGCGACTGGACACCAGGCCGGGGGAATTGACATCGACGAGCAGCGGTCTCTCCTCGCCGCCGCGCCCCGCGAAGGCGTCCAGCAGGGCGTCGTGCGCATCCAGCATCCGGCGCGCGTACGGCAGCAGCCGCTCGGCGTCCACCGTCGGCGTCACCTGCCGGGTCGTCCGTACGAACAGTTCCGTCCCCAGCTCCCGCTCAAGCCGGCGGATGTCCCGGCTCAGGGACTGCTGGGCGACATACAGCCGGGCGGCGGCACGGGTGAAGTGCAGCTCCTCTGCGACGGCGAGGAACGCGCGCAGCAGACGGGGGTCCAGATGACCGGGAAAGGGGCGTTGACCAGGCATCACGTGAACCTACAACCCAGGTGCGTCAATCGCGACGGAGTAAGTGTTGGACCGCTTCCGGGGCGCCGGGCGACGGTTCACCCATGTCGCCGTTCGCCCCGTACCGCCGTCTGTTCGCGCTTCCCGGCACCCGTGCCTTCACCCTCGGCAACCTCGTCGCACGGCTGCCCATGGGCATGTTCAGCGTGAGCGCGGTCATCATGATCGCGAGTTCGCGGGGCTCGTACGCGCTCGCCGGCGCCGTCACGGCGACGGGTCTCGCCGCGACGGCGGTGGTCGCTCCCTGGACCGCGCGGCTCGTCGACCGGCACGGGCAGGCCCGGGTGGCCGTGCCCGCCACGGCCTTCGCGCTGCTCGGCGGGATCGGGCTGGTGCTGTGCGTGCGCTTCGGCGCGCCCGACTGGGCCCTCTTCGCCGCGTACGCCGCCACCGCCACGACCCCCAACACGGGCGGGATGTCCCGCGCGCGCTGGGCCCACCTGCTCAAGGGTGACGCGGCGTCGCTGCACACCGCGAACTCCTTCGAGCAGGCCGTGGACGAGCTGTGCTTCATGCTGGGCCCGGTGCTCGCGGCCCTTCTGTGCGGGACGGTTTCCCCGGAGGCGGGCATGCTCGTGGGGTGCGCGCTGCTGATGACGGGCGTGCTGCTCTTCACCGCACAGCGTTCGACGCAGCCGCCGCCCCAGCCGGCCGTGACGTCGGCGTCGCCCGTGCTCGCGCCCGGGATGCCTCCGCTGCTCCTCTCCTTCCTCGCCACCGGCGCGGTGTTCGGCGCGATGGAGGTGGTGACGATCGCGTTCGCCGACCAGCGGGGACACAGGTCCGCCGCGGGCGCGGTACTCGCCCTGCAGGCGGCGGGATCGTGCGTGGCGGGGCTGCTCTACGGAGCCGTCGCGGGGAGCGCCCCCTCCTCCGGCTCCTCGCTTCCCGTACGGCGGTATGTGCTGTGCGTCGGCGCCATGGCGGTTCTGCTGACGCTGCCCCTGCTCGCCGTCCGGCTCACCGGCTCGCTCCCGGTTCTCGCGGGTGCGCTGCTCGTGGCCGGCATGGCGACCGCTCCGACCATGGTCACCGGTATGACGCTGGTCCAGCGGCGCACGCCCGAGGGCCGGTTGAACGAGGGCATGACCCTCGCGGTGACCGGCCTGCTGGGCGGGATCGCCGGCGGCTCGGCGGCCGGCGGATGGGTGGTGGAGCACGTGTCGCCGGCCGCGGGGTACACGGTGCCGGTCGCGGCGGCGACGGCCGCGTTCGCCATAGCCGCGCTGGGCGCGAGGACGGGCGCGGTACGGCGTCAGGAGCACCGCCTTGAGATCCACCCGGCGAACACCCCGTAGTCCGGCCCGGCAGACACCCCGTAGTCCGATCCGGCAGACACCCCAGCGCTGACCCGGCAGACACCCCAGCGCCGACCCACGGAGCCCCCGCCGTCCGGCCCGTCGAACCCCTGCCCCAATTCCGGCTCAGCCCATTGACGTGCTCACGGCCTCCACCTACCTTCCCCCGTCGAAGCGCTTCGACGTCATGCGTCGAAACGATTCGACGAGTGGTGCGTGACGGCCCGATACCCATCCAACTCCTCTGGAGGCAGTGGATGTTGACGACACGAAGGCGTGTGACGGCGGCAGTGGCGGTGGCCTTGGCGGGCGCCCTGCTGGCGACGTCCTGCGGCGGCTCGGACAGCGGTTCCTCCGATGGCAAGACACTGAAGCTGTGGCACTACGAAGGGCCGGACAGCGCGATGGGGGTGGCCTGGAAGGAGGCCATCAAGGAATTCGAAGCGCAACACCCGGGCGTGAAGGTGAAGTTCGAGGAGAAGGGCTTCGAGCAGATCCAGAAGACGGCGCCCATGGTCCTCAACTCGAACGACGCCCCGGACATCATGGAGTACAACAAGGGCAACGCGACCGCCGGACTCCTGTCCAAGCAGGGCCTCCTCACCGATCTCACGGCCGAAGCGACCGAGCGCGGCTGGGACAAGAAGATCAGCGGCGGGGTGCGGACCATCAGCCAGTACGACACGGGCGGGGTCATGGGCTCCGGCAAGTGGTACGGCGTGCCCGACTACGCCGAGTACACGATGGTGTTCTACAACAAGGACCTCTTCAAGAAGTACGGCATCGCCCAGCCCACCACGCTGGCGGAACTCACCTCCGCCATGGACAAGTTCGTCGCGAAGGGCATCACCCCGCTCGCCGACGCGGGCGCCGAGTACATGGCCCAGCAGTACCTCTACCAGCTGGCCCTGTCCAAGGCCGACCGCTCCTGGGTCGACACGTACGAGCTGTACAAGGGCAAGGCGGACTTCCACGACGCGGCCTGGACGTACGCCGCGACCACCTTCGCCGACTGGGTGAGGAAGGGCTACATCGGCAAGAAGTCCAGCGGGCTCAAGGCCGAGGACGCGGGCGTCTCGTTCATCCAGGGCAAGAGCCCGATCCTGTTCTCCGGCAGCTGGTGGTACGGCCGCTTCAAGACGGAGAACAAGTTCGACTGGGGCACCTTCCTGTGGCCCGACAGCAACCTCACCCTCGGCTCGGGCGGCAACATCTGGGTCGTCCCCAAGGGCGCGAAGAACAAGGACCTCGCCTACGACTTCATCGACATCACCCTGTCGAAGAAGATCCAGAACCTGCTGGGCAACAAGGGCGGCGTCCCGGTGGCCGCCGACCCCGCCGCCATCACCGACCCCCAGGCCAAGACCCTGATCGGCGACTTCAACACCCTCTCCGGGAAGGACGGGCTCGCCTTCTACCCGGACTGGCCCGTCGCCGGCTTCTACGACGTCCTCGTCTCGGAGACCCAGAAACTGATCACCGGGAGCGAGAAACCGGACGCCTACCTGTCCGCGCTGCAGAAGGCGTACGACCAGGGCGTACCGAAGACATGACGGTCACCGTCGAGCGGGGCGGCCGGACCGCCCGCGGCCACCACGTCGCCACGACGCGCCCGCGCCGTCCCCGCACCTCCTACGCCCTGTTCCTGCTGCCCGGGTTCGCCGCCTTCCTCGTGGTCGTGGTCGTGCCCTTCCTGATGAACACCGGTGTGAGCTTCACGGACTGGCAGGGGGTCGGCAGTCCCACCTGGTCGGGGCTCGCCAACTACCGCGCGCTGATGGACGATTCCGAGTTCTGGGCGTCCTTCCGGCACAGCCTGTTCATGGTCGTCGCGATGGCGGCCGTACCGACCGCCGTCGGACTCGTCCTCGCCGCCGCCCTGTTCGACTTCGTCGCCAAGCACTTCGGGACGCGGACGGCGGCCGTGCTCCGCGCCTGCTTCTACCTTCCCCAGGTCCTGCCGATCGCCGTCGCCGGCATCGTGTGGAGCTGGATCCTCGCGCCCGACAACGGCTCGCTCAACGAACTGCTCAAGGCCGTCGGCCTCGGTTCCTGGCAGCAGGACTGGCTGGGCGACCCCGATCTCGCGCTCTACAGCGTCATGGGCGTGATGGTGTGGGTGCAGATCGGTTTCCCGCTCGTCGTCTTCATGGCGGGGCTGCAACGCGTGGACCCGCAGCTCTACGAGGCCGCCGAGCTGGACGGAGCGGGCTGGTGGCGGCGGTTCTGGCACATCACGCTGCCGCAGATCCGCCCGGAGATCTCGGTGGTCCTCCTGTGGTGCACGATCGCCGCGCTGAAGGTGTTCGGGGCGGTGTACGTCCTGACGAAGGGCGGTCCGGGCGGCGCCACCGACGTGCCGTCGTACTTCTCGTTCACGACCTTCTTCGAGAAGACGCAGGTCGGCTACGGCGCCGCGATCTCCACCGTCCTGACCGTGATCATCCTGGCCCTGGCGCTGATCGGGCTGAGGTTCCAGACGCGCGCCGAGGACGCCGAGGAAGGGGTCCGCGTATGACAGCCCTCCGTCGCTACCCGGTTCTGGCGGCCCTCGTCATCGGCGCGCTGTTCATGGTGCTGCCCTTCGCCGTCGTCGCGGTCAACGCGGTCAAGTCGCCCGCCGAGTACTCCGCGCACGGACCCCTCAGCCTCCCGCACGGCCTCTACCTCGACGGTATCGAGGACTTCTGGCAGCGCGTCGACTTCGGGCGGAAGCTCCTCAACTCGGTGCTGATCTCCGGCTCGGTGGCGGTCGGCGCGGCCGTCCTGTCGGTCCTGAACGCGTACGCGATCGGCATCGGCCGCATCAGGGGCCGCACCTGGGTGCTCGCCTTCTTCGTCCTCGCGAACACGCTGCCGCAGGAGGCCCTGGTCTACCCGGTCTACTACCTGAGCAAGCAGGCCGGCCTCTACGACACCAGGCTCAGCGTGATCATCGTCTTCACGGTGATCCAGGCGTCCTTCGGCACCTACCTCCTGTCCTCCGTCCTCGGACGGTTCCCGCGCGAGATCATCGAGGCCGCGCGGATCGACGGCGCGAACCAGTGGCAGGTGCTGTGGCGGATCGTCGTCCCGGTCAGCCGCCCCACGATCGGCGTGCTCCTCGTCTTCTTCTTCATCTGGACGTGGAACGAGTTCCTGCTGCCGCTGGTCATGCTGATCTCCAACGACAACCAGACGGTGTCGGTGGCCCTCGGTGTCCTCCAGGGCCAGCGCCTGATGGACGCCACGATGACGAACGCGGCCGCCCTGCTGGGCGTCCTGCCCGCCATCGTCTTCTTCCTCGTCTTCCAGCGGACCCTGACCCGCGGTATCGCCGTCGGCGCAGTCAAGTAGGGGGTACGAAAGTGAAGTTCACGGACGGCTACTGGCTGCTGCGCGAGGGTGTCACCGCGGCCCATCCGGTCGAGGTCCTCGACGTGACCTCGGGCGCCGGCGGCCTGGAGATCCACGCGCCGACGCAGCCCATCCGGCACCGCGGCGACCTGCTGAAGGGACCGGTCGTGACGATCAGCGCCCACGCGCCGATGCCCGGTGTCATCGGCGTCACGTTCACCCACTTCCAGGGCGAGGAGCCGCGGGGGCCCCGGTTCGAGGTGCGCGGAACCGAGTTCGCACCGCTCGTGGAGTACGACGACGGCCACGCGACCATCACCGCCGGCGCGCTGTCCGCCCGGTTCTCCCGCACCACCCCCTGGCACATCGACTTCCTCGCGCACGGCCGCGTCCTCACCAGCAGCGGCCCCAAGGGCATGGGCATCATGCGGGACGCGGACGGCGCCCACTATCTGCGCGAGCAGCTCGACCTCGGCGTCGGCACGCAGGTCTTCGGCCTCGGCGAGCGGTTCGGGCCGCTCGTCAAGAACGGCCAGGTCGTGGACATGTGGAACGCGGACGGCGGAACGGCCACCGAACAGGCCTACAAGAACGTGCCGTTCTACCTGACGGACGCGGGCTACGGCGTCTTCGTCGACCACCCGGGCCGGGTCTCCTTCGAGGTCGGCTCGGAGGCGGTCTCCCGGGTCCAGTTCAGCGCCGAGACCCAGCAGTTGACGTACTACGTCATCCACGGCCCCACCCCGAAGGACATCCTGCGCACCTACACGGCGCTCACCGGGCGTCCGGCCCTGCCGCCCGCGTGGTCCTTCGGCCTGTGGCTGTCGACGTCCTTCACCACCTCCTACGACGAGGACACCGTCACCTCCTTCATCGACGGCATGCGGGACCGTGAACTCCCGCTGTCCGTCTTCCACTTCGACTGCTTCTGGATGCGCGAGTTCAACTGGTGCGACTTCCGGTGGGATCCACGGGTGTTCCCCGATCCCGAGGGGATGCTGGCGCGGCTGAAGGACAAAGGGCTGCGGATCTGCGTCTGGATCAACCCGTACATCGCGCAGCGCTCACCGCTGTTCGCCGAGGGGCGGGCCCTCGGGCATCTGCTCAGGCGGCCCGACGGAAGCGTCTGGCAGTGGGACCTGTGGCAGCCGGGCATGGCGCTGGTCGACTTCACCAGCGCGGACGCCCGGGACTGGTACGCGGCGAAGCTGGAGGCGCTGCTCGAACAGGGCGTCGACTGCTTCAAGACCGACTTCGGCGAGCGGGTCCCGGTGGACGTGGCGTACGCCGACGGCGCCGACCCGGAGCGGATGCACAACTACTACACGTACCTCTACAACCAGACCGTCTTCGATGTGCTCCGCAAACACCGGGGGGAGCACGAGGCCGTCGTCTTCGCCCGCTCGGCGACCACGGGCAGCCAGCAGTTCCCGGTGCACTGGGGCGGCGACTGCGAGGCGACCTACGCGTCGATGGCCGAGTCGCTGCGCGGCGGGCTCAGCCTCGGCCTGTCGGGGTTCGGGTTCTGGAGCCATGACATCGGCGGCTTCGAGGGCACACCGACGCCCGCGCTGTTCAAGCGGTGGATCGCCTTCGGGCTGCTGTCCTCGCACAGCAGGCTGCACGGCTCGTCCTCGTACCGCGTGCCCTGGCTGTTCGACGAGGAGGCCGTGGACGTCCTGCGGCTGTTCACCCGGCTGAAGCTCGGCCTCATGCCGTATCTCTACGAGGCCGCCCGCACCGCCCACGCGGAGGGGGTGCCGATGATGCGGGCGATGGTCCTGGAGTTCCCGGACGATCCGGGGTGCGCGCATCTGGAACGGCAGTACATGCTCGGCCCGGATCTGCTGGTCGCGCCCGTCTTCAGCGACGAGGGGGACGTCTCGTACTACGTGCCCGGGGGCACCTGGACCCCCTACCTCGGCGGGCCGCCGGTGACCGGACCGCGCTGGGTGCGCGAGCGGCACGGCTTCAGAAGCGTGCCGCTGCTCGTGCGGCCGGGCGCGGTGATCCCGGTGGGCGCGGTGGACGACCGCCCCGACTACGACCACGCCGACGGGGTCACCCTGCGCGCGTACGGCCTGAAGCGGGGCGCCCGGGTGACGGTGCCGGTCGGTGGCGTGACCTTCACCGTCGTACGCGAGGGGGCCACCCTGCGCGCGTCCTGCGCCGATCCCTCCGCGCCCTGGGGGCTGGCCGCGGGCGGGCGCGAGGTACGGGCCCGTGCCGGGACGGGCTTCCTCTCCCTGGACCTGGAGTCCGAGTGATGGTCAAGATCACCGATGTGGCACGGCACGCCGGGGTCTCCCCCAGCACCGTCTCGTACGCGCTGAGCGGCAAGCGGCCGATCTCCGAGGAGACCCGGCAGCGTGTCGCCGAGAGCATCCGCCGGCTCGGCTACCGCCCGCACGCCGGGGCCAGGGCACTGGCCAGCAGCCGGTCGAACGTCCTCGCGCTGGTCGTCCCGCTGCGGGCGGGCATCCATGTGCCGGTGGTGATGCAGTTCGCGGTGTCGGTGGTGACGGCGGCCCGACTGCACGACCACGACGTCCTGCTGCTCACCCAGGAGGAGGGCGAGGACGGGCTGCGCCGGGTCGCGGACACCGCGCTGGTGGACGCGCTGATCGTGATGGACGTCCAACTCCACGATCCCCGGCTGACGTTGCTGCGCGCGCTGGACCGGCCGTCGGTGCTCATCGGCTTCCCGGCCGCCGCCGACGGGCTCACCTGCATCGACCTGGACTTCAAGGCGGCCGGTGAGCTGTGCGTGGAGCGGCTCGCGGGACTCGGGCACCGGGTCGTCGCGCTGGTCGGGTCACCGCCGGAGGTGTATGTGCGGGGCACGGCGTTCGCGCAACGGGTGGTACAGGGGTTCACGGCCGCCGCCGACCGCAGCGGCCTCGCCTCGTCCGTCCACCCCTGCGAGGCCACGCCCGCCGCCGCCCGCCGGATCGCCGAGCAACTGCTGCGGGAACAGCCCGCGTTGACCGGGGTCGTGGTCCACAACGAACCGGTCCTGGAGCCGCTGATCGACGCCTTCGAACAACTCGGCCTGCGGGTCCCGGCCGACCTGTCGGTCACCGCCATCTGCCCGGACGAACTCGCCGGAAGCCTGCGCGTCCCGGTCACCTCCATCGCCATCCCGTCGGCGGAAGTGGGCGCGCGGGCGGTGGAGTTGCTGATGCGGAAACTGGCGGGCACACCGGTCGCGGAGGCGACTCTACTGACTCCCCGGCTGACGGAACGCGCGAGTACGGCGCCGCGCACGCTGACTTCCTGAGGAGACGGGGCACGGGAACACGACGAAGGCCCCGCTGCCGGAGCAGCGGGGCCTTCGTCACGATATTCAATCAAAACATGGGATGAGTGGAGATGGCGGGAATCGAACCCGCGTCCAACGGTGCAAAATCAGGGCTTCTCCGTGCGCAGTTCGCTGTGATTTTCTCAGCCCCGGCAATCACGCGAACAAGTCGCCGACGGGCTCAGTCACTGTTTGATTTCCCAGCGAACCCCGTGACCGGGCCCGCTGGTTTAGTCCCCTAGATTATGCCAGGATCCGGGTCGGGAACACTCCCGGGCTGACACCCATTAAGGGTCCCTCACTCACTGCTTATTAGGCAGCGAGGGCGAAGGACTGGGAATCGCTCTTGGAATTGGCGATTATTTTTTGCGACATATGGTTTACGAGATCATTGCCGCTTCCTCGACACGCTTCCCCTGCTTCAACATCCGCTGTCGAAACCGATCATCCCCATGTTGATTTTTCAAAGCTCGGCCCCTCCGAGGAGGAACCCCGCACCCGCTGTGAGGTGCAAGTGCCATCGTACGCGACCGACGCACGACGGTGCCAGCCTATTCCAGCGGACCCGCTCCGCCCGGCCGGCCGCTCGGCGCGTTACTCGCCGCGCTGCTTCCGCTTGGCCGTCGCGATCGCGCGGTCCGACTCGCGCCGGTCCTGCTTCTCGCGCAGGGTCTGCCGCTTGTCGTACTCCTTCTTGCCGCGGGCGAGCGCGATCTCCGCCTTCGCCCGGCCGTCCTTGAAGTACAGGGCGAGCGGCACGATCGTGTGACCCGTCTCCTGGGTCTTCGCCTCCAGCTTGTCGATCTCCTCGCGGTGCAGGAGGAGCTTGCGCTTGCGGCGCACGGTGTGGTTCGTCCAGGTGCCCTGGCTGTACTCCGGGATGTGGGCGTTGTGCAGCCACGCCTCGTTCCCGTCGATCTGGACGAAGCCGTCGGTCAGCGAGGCGCGCCCCTGGCGGAGCGACTTCACCTCGGTGCCGGTCAGGACGAGCCCGGCCTCGTAGGTGTCGACGATCGCGTAGTCGTGCCGCGCCTTCTTGTTCTGCGCGACGATCTTGCGCTTGCCGTCCTTGGCCTTGCCGGAGCCCTGGCCGCCCTGCTTGGGCTGGGACTCCTTCGGTACGTACATTCCCTTGCTCATAGTGCTGGCCATTTTCGCACTACAGGGGGGCTCGGGGGAAAGCCGATTACCGGAGTCGCGGTCCGGCGCTCAGGAAGGGTCCCCGAGGCCGCTCAGCACGGTCTCGGCGCGCTTCAGCGACTCTGTGTCGGCCTCCAGGTCCGGGGTGATGCCCCGGCCGTCGACGGAACGCCCCGCGGGGGTCCGGTAGTGCCCGACGGTCAGCTCGGCGACGGAGCCGTCGGGCAGCCGGCTCGGCATCTGGACCGAGCCCTTGCCGAAGGTCCTCGACCCCACGACGACCGCGCGCCCGCGGTCCTGGAGGGCCCCGGTGAGCAGCTCGGCCGCGCTCATCGTGCCGCCGTCGACGAGCGTGACCAGGGGTCTGGTGGTGTCGCCGCCGGAGTCCGCGTGCAGGGCGCGCTGCGCGCCGTTCACGTCGTACGTGGCGACGAGGCCGCCGTCGAGGAAGACGGAGGCGGTGGTGACGGCCTCGGTGACCAGACCGCCGGAGTTGCCGCGCAGGTCGAGGACGATCCCGGCCCGGCCCGGCGCCCGGCCGACGGCTGCCCGTACGGCGTCGCCCACACCCTTGGTGAAGGCGTCGACCTTGATCAGGGTGACACCGCCGGGAAGCCTGCTGACGGTCACGGAGTCCGTGGAGAGCCTGGCGCGGCGCAGGGTCCGGCTCCACGACTGCGTGCCGCGCTCCAGGCCGAGGGAGACCTTCGTGCCGGCACTCGCGTCGTCCGCGTCACCGCGCAGTAACGAGACGACCTCGGTGACCGGCCTGCCGTCCACCTTCGCGCCGTCGACGGTGCGCAGCCGGTCGCCCTTGTGGATGCCCGCGGCGGCGGCGGGCGAGCCGGCGCTGACGCGGGTGACCTCGATGCTTCCGTCGCGCTCACGGCGGGCCCACAGGCCGACGCCGGTGTACTGGCCGTCGAGGGCTTCCTCGAACTCCTCGTACTCGCCCTGGGAGTAGACGGCGCCCCAGCGGTCTCCGCTGCGGCTGACGGCGCGTTCGGCGGCCTCCATGGGGGACTTGCCGTCGGCCATCGCCTCGGCGGCGGCCTCGGCGACCTCGTCGTGGTGGCGTGCCGCCGCCGAACCGGGCGTCCTGGCCGGGGTCTTCCGGACGGGGTCGGAGAACGATCCGGTCGCCGCACCGGCGACGAGGACACTCGCGAACACCAATGTCAGGGCCGCCCCGCGGCGGATGCGGCGGGGCTCGCAGAACAGGTCACGGCCTGACATGCCGGTGAGTCTAGGACAACGCGAAGGGCCGCACCGCCGGTTGACGGTACGGCCCTCTTGGTATGCGTCACACCTTCAGGTACTTGCGCAACGCGAAGAACGCGGCCACTGCGGGCATCAGCAGGCTCGTCGCGAGGATGAGCGGGAGCTTGGTCAACACGGCGTCCCAGCCGATGAAGTTGATCAGGTTCAGCTTGTGGGACAGGTCCAGCCCGTGGTCGATGATGAAGTACCGGGCGATCAGCAGGAAGCCGCAGGCGACACCGCCGCCGATGAGTCCGGCGACCGAGGCCTCCGCGATGAACGGCGCCTGGATGTAGAAGCCGGAGGCGCCGACGAGCCGCATGATGCCCGTCTCGCGTCGCCGGCTGAACGCCGATACGCGGACGGTGTTGACGATCAGCATCAGCGCGACGACGAGCATCATCGCCATCACCGCGCGCGCGGCCCAGTTCATGCCGTTCAGGAGCCCGAACAGGTTGTCCAGGATGCCCTTCTGGTCCTGCACGGACTGCACGCCGTCACGGCCGTCGAAGGCGGTCGCGATGACCTGGTACTTCTCCGGGTCCTTCAGCTTGATCCGGTACGACTCCTGCATCTGGTCCGGCGTGAGGGAGCTGGCCAGCGGGGAGTCGCCGAACTGCTCCTTGTAGTGCTTGTACGCCTGGTCCGAGGACTCGTAGGTGACCTTCTGGACGACCGTGGACATCTTGCCCAGGTCGGCGACGATCTGCTTCTTCTGGTCACTGGTCACCGCGCCCTTGGCGCAGTGCGGGTCGGACTCGGCGTCGCTCTTGTTGCAGAGGAAGATCGAGACGTTGACCTTGTCGTACCAGTAGCCCTTCATGGTGTTCACCTGGTCGCTCATGAGGAGCGAGCCGCCGAACAGGGCGAGCGAGAGGGCGACCGAGACGACGACCGCGAAGGTCATGGTCAGGTTGCGGCGGAGACCGACACCGATCTCCGACAGAACGAACTGCGCGCGCATGGCGTCTTCCTCAGACCTTTCCGTGGACGATGATCAGTGCTGGTAGCCGTAGACGCCGCGTGCCTGGTCGCGGACGAGACGGCCCTGCTCCAGCTCGATGACGCGCTTGCGCATCTGGTCCACGATGTTCTGGTCGTGCGTCGCCATCAGCACCGTGGTGCCCGTCCGGTTGATCCGGTCGAGCAGTTTCATGATGCCCACGGAGGTCTGTGGGTCGAGGTTTCCGGTCGGCTCGTCGGCGATGAGGAGCTTGGGCCGGTTCACGAAGGCTCTCGCGATGGCCACACGCTGCTGCTCACCACCGGACAGTTCGCCGGGCATCCGGTCCTCCTTGCCGCCCAGGCCGACGAGGTCGAGCACCTGGGGCACGGACTTGCGGATCTCGCCGCGGGACTTGCCGATGACCTCCTGGGCGAAGGCCACGTTCTCGGCGACCGTCTTGTTGGGCAGCAGACGGAAGTCCTGGAACACGGTCCCCAGCTGGCGGCGCATCTGCGGCACCTTCCAGTTGGAGAGGCGCGCGAGGTCCTTGCCCAGGACGTGCACCTGACCGTGGCTGGTCCGCTCCTCGCGGAGGATCAGCCGCAGGAAGGTGGACTTTCCGGAGCCGGAGGACCCCACGAGGAACACGAATTCTCCGCGCTCGACCTCCAGGGAGACATCCCTGAGAGCGGGGCGGGTCTGCTTGGGGTAGACCTTGGAGACATTGTCGAATCGGATCACGGGTGCACCACGGGTCGCCGGGGGTAGGTGTGCGTGACCATACGCGAACCGGGTGTACGAGCGCAGTCGGCGTACGGGGTTGCGCGCGGCTTGCACGATTTGTCAGGGATCTGAGGCGCGATTCACACCGGATCCGAACGGCTGACGGCTCTCCGGGCGGGGCAGGATAGGGCGAGCCGCGCCGAAATCCGCGGAACCTGGCACAGTGGTAAGGGAACGGTTGCGTTCGCCGAAGCGTTAAGAGAGCGATGTGTACGCGAGAACGCTGCGTGCGCGGAGACGTCGCAAGGAGGGCCGGCGCATGACGTACGACCGATTGGTATGCGCTAACTGCGCGGCACCCGTCAGCGAGGGCCGCTGCCCCGTCTGCCGCGCGAACCGGGAACGGCTCCAGCAGGAGAGCCCCTTCGCGGGACTGAACCCCATGGCACTGATCGCCCTGCTCGCGGTACTGATCGCGGCGCTGGCGCTGGTGGCCCACCAGACGGTGTGAGAGCCGCGCGGACGCGCCGAGCGGCCCCGCCGGCCGCCCCTGACCCGAAGAAGGACCCCTGACACGAGAAGGGCCCGGAGCGAGCTGCTCCGGGCCCTTCGTCACGCGTGTGCCCGTCAGGCGGCGGCACCGCCGCGGCCGCCGGCGAGGCGCGGCAGCAGCCGGAAGCCGATACCACCGGCGATCATCGTGGCGGCACCGATGAGCAGGAACGCGGTCTGACCGGCACCCGTCTCGGCCAGCGCGCCGTCCTTGCCCTGGGCCTTGGTGTCCGAGCCCGTGTCGGTGAGGGCCGAGGAGCCCTCCTCCTGGGTGGAGGACCCACCGTTGGGGTCGTTCTCGTTGCCGCCGGTGCCGCCCGCGGGCGCGGAGGACGAGCCGGAGGTCGGCTCCTCCGTCGGCTCGGTCGGGTTCCCGGTGGGCGTGCCGGCCGTCGGGGCCGGCGAGGTCGGAGGTATCTCGGTGGGAGGCTCCGACGTCGGAGGTATCTCGGTGGGAGGCTCCGACGTCGGGGGCACCTCGGTGGGAGGCTCCGACGTCGGAGGCACCGGCGACTCAGGGATACCCGTGATGGTCGGGGTCGGGGTCGGGTCGTCGGCGGCGGTCGCCGAGGCGACACCCGCGGCGGTCAGTGAGGCACCGGCGGCGATCACCACGCCGGCCGCTATTCGTGCCGCGAGAATCCGCGTCTTCTTGGTCATCTGCCTGCTACCCCCAGTAGCTGATCGTCAATGGAGCAGCGTCCGGAGCCACGGCGTCACAGGAGGTTTTCGGTCGGCCCCCCGGTTCACATGCGCCCCGGTGATACGCGTGCCACACGTCACCCTTCCCAGTTTCCAGAGCAGCGTCAAGGTCGTTGCGTACGCGATGTCCGGAACACCATCGTTTGCCTGGCGTGCGGACATCTGACTGTGACGTAAAACCCGGACAAGGCCCACGACAAAGGCAACTGCCGTCCGGTGGACGGCAGTTGCCTTTGTCGATAAAGAGGTTTCGCGGGAGGCGGAGAAGTCCGCCGGCGCCGCGCCTCGCGCGTGTCTACTTCTCCTGCTGCTTGCGCCAGCGAATTCCGGCCTCAAGGAAGCCGTCGATCTCGCCGCCGAACACGGCCTCGGGGTTGCCGACTTCGAACTCGGTGCGCAGGTCCTTGACCATCTGGTACGGGTGCAGGACGTACGAACGCATCTGGTTTCCCCAGGAGTTGCCGCCGTCGCCCTTGAGGGCGTCCATCGCGGCCTGCTCCTCCTGCCGGCGCCGCTCGAGGAGCTTGGCCTGCAGAACGTTCATGGCCGAGGCCTTGTTCTGGATCTGCGACCGCTCGTTCTGGCACGAGACGACGATGCCGGTGGCGAGGTGGGTCAGGCGCACCGCGGAGTCGGTGGTGTTGACGCCCTGGCCGCCGGGACCGGACGAGCGGTACACGTCGATCCGCAGCTCGGACTCGTCGATCTCGATGTGGTCGGTCTGCTCGACGACCGGCAGGATCTCGACACCGGCGAAGGACGTCTGGCGGCGTCCCTGGTTGTCGAACGGCGAGATGCGCACCAGCCGGTGCGTGCCCTGCTCCACGGAGAGCGTGCCGTACGCGTACGGCACGTGGACGACGAAGGTGGTGGACTTGATGCCCGCCTCTTCCGCGTACGAGGTCTCGTAGAGCTCCGTCTTGTAGCCGTGGCGCTCGGCCCAGCGCAGGTACATGCGCTGGAGCTTCTCGGCGAAGTCGGAGGCGTCGACGCCGCCGGCCTCGGCACGGATGGTGACGACGGCCTCACGGGAGTCGTACTCGCCGGACAGGAGCGTGCGGACCTCCATCTCGTCCAGCGCCTTCTTGACGGAGACGAGCTCGGCATCGGCCTCGGCACGGGTGTCCGGGTCGTCCTCCTCCTCGGCCATCTCGAAGAGCACGCTCAGATCGTCGATACGCCCGCGGAGCGCCTCGGCCTTCCTGACCTCCGCCTGGAGGTGGCTCAGCTTGCTGGTGATCTTCTGCGCCTCGTCCGGGTCGTCCCACAGGGACGGCGCGGCCGCCTGCTCCTCGAGCACGGCGACATCTGCCCTCAGCTTGTCGAGGTCCAGGACGGCCTCGATCGACTCCATGGTCGAGGAGAGGGACTTGAGCTCTTCGGATACATCGACGACTGCCACGCCTCCAGCGTAACGGTTACGACAACCGGGCCTCGCCCTTCGCCCCCGAGGGGCCTCGCCTCGCCCCTGCCCGGGAGGTCAGGGGGAGGCCGGGGCCGAGTTCTTCGTGTCCTGGGGGGTCGCGTCGGCGCCGTCACCGGAGGTGGCGAGCCAGGTGCCGACGCCCACCGCGGTGACCAGGACGACCGCCGCCGCCCCCAGCGTGATCCGCCGCCGGCGGGCGGAGGCACGGTGCCGGGCGGACCCGGGCCGGGGCGCGCCCGCGGCGCGGGGCGCCCGAGCCGTTCCCCGGGCCCCGCCGGCCAGCTCGTCGGGCGCCGGCACCCGCATCGAGGTGTGCGTGTCCCGGTTCGAGTCGGGCGCGGCCCCCGGCACGAGGGGGACGGCCCCGCGCCGCTCACGTGCCGCCGCGGGCGCGGACGGCGCCGCGGTCTCCTCGTACTCCTCGTCCCCGTCCTCGGACTCCGCGTCCGGCGAGTCCACGTCCAGCGGCGGCATCCCGGCCAGCATCGGCAGCTGCTCCCGCAGCCGCGCCCCCAGCTCGGACGCCCGCAGCCGGGACGCGGGCGCCTTGGCCAGGCACTGCACGATCAGCTGCCACAGCTCGTCCGGGATGCCCGGGAGCGGGACCACGGTCTCCGTGACATGGCGGCGCAGGACCGCGCCGGGGTGTCCGCCCCCGAAGGGCGTGAAACCGGCGAGCAGCTCGTAGAGCACGGTCGCCAGCGCGTAGATGTCGACGGCGGCGCGCGGCGGCAGGCCCTCGATGATCTCGGGTGCCAGGTAGTCCGGCGTACCGATGATCTTCGTGACCCGGGTCCGGCGCGGTGAGTCGATGAGCTTGGCCACACCGAAGTCGGTCAGGAGGGCCGGGTGGGAGCCGCCGGGGCCGAGCGGGCCCTGCATGTCGAGCAGGACGTTCTCGGGCTTCACGTCGCGGTGGACGACGCCGGCGGCGTGCGCGGCGGCGAGTCCGTCCGCGACGTCGGCGACGATCGCGACCGCGGCCTCGGGGGCGAGCCGCCGCTCCCGGTCGAGCCGGGTGCGCAGGTCGGTGCCCCGTACGAGATCCATGACGAGGGCGAGGTCGTTGCCGTCCACCACCAGGTCGCGGACCGCCACCACGTGGGGATCGTCGAGACCGAGCAGTGCGGTGCGCTCCTGCACGAAGCGTCCCACCAGCTCCTGGTCGGACGCGAGGTCCTCGCGCAGCAGCTTGATGGCGACGGGCCCCTCGGGTCCCTCGCCCAGCCACACCGTGCCGGCGCTCCCCCGCCCCAGGATCTGGTGCGCGGTGTACCTGCTGCCGATCTTGCGTGCCAAGACTGCTCCTACAGACGCGTGTTGCCGCTTAAAGTACGCGCCCGCGGAGCCAACCTTCACTCCCGAGACCGAAATCACCCGTCAGATATCGACAAATCCCCAGAGTCAGTTGCCCGAGGAGGTGTTCGAGCCGAGATCGCCGATCCAACTGCTGACCTGGTCGTACCTGTGGGTCAGCTCGCCCCAGAAACTCCTGGTGGAGTGGATCCAGTGCTGGAGAGGACTGAACTCCCAGACCAGCCAGCCGGCGACGAACAGGATGATGATCGTGAACAGGCACCCCTTGAGGCAGCCCAGCCCCGGGATCTTCATGGGGTTGGCGCCTCGCTGCCTGGGCTCGCGCGGCGCGGGCTGCTGGGGCCGCTGCGGCTCGGGCGCGTACCGCTGCGGCTGGGGCTGCCGCTGCGGCTCGGGGGCGTAGCGCTGCGGCTGCTGCTGGTGCTGCGGCGCGTACTGCTGCTGCTGTTGTTGCTGCTGCTGCCCCTGCGGGTATCCGTAGCCGGGCGGCGGCTGCTGGCCTCGCTGCGGACGCTGCTGCTGGGGCTGCTGCTGCGGCCGTGCGACCTGCCGCTGGGGGCGGCGGCGCAGCGGGTCCTCGTTCGGGTCGAGGTACTGGACCTGCGTCTGTTCGTTGCGGTCGCGGGCCGCGCGGAGCTGGTTCTGCCAGGGGTGCGGGTCCTCGCCCTGGCCGGGCTGTCCGCCCGGTCCGCCCGGCTGGTGCTGCGGCACGGGCGGCAGCACGGCGGTCGGGTCGGCGGCGCCGGAGGTGTGCGGCAGCACGCTGGTCGCGCCGTACGGGTCGTAGGAGCCCGCGCCCTGCGGAAGCACCTGCGTGGGGTCGGCCGCGCCGGGCATGCCCGGGACGGGCGCCGGGGCCGGGTCGGGGGCCAGCAGGGCGCCCACGCCGTCGGCGGCGGCGATCTGCGCGGGGGTCGCGTGCACGCCGACGCCCGCGGCGACGGCGCGCAGTCCGCGCGCGAGGTTCTCGGCGCTGGGCCGCTCGTCGGGGTTCTTGCGCAGGCAGCGCTCTATGACCGTCCACAGCGGGTCAGGGACGGTCGAGGGGCGGCGCGGTTCGGCGCTCAGGTGCTGGTGGAGCACTTCGAGGGCGGATCCGCCGGCGAACGGCGGGCGCCCGGTGACCAGCTCGTACATCAGGATGCCCGCGCCGTAGATGTCGACGGCGGACGTCTGCGGGCGTCCCTCGGCGGACTCCGGGGCGACATACGCGGGCGTGCCGACGAATTCGTGGGTGCGGGTGAGGCCGGGGGAATCGGCGAGCCGCGCGATGCCGAAGTCGGTCAGCATCGGGTGCATCCCGCCGCCGTCCTGCTTGAGCAGGACGTTCGCGGGCTTCAGGTCGCGGTGCACGACGCCGTCGGCGTGGCTGGCGGCGAGGGCGTCGGCGACCTGGGCGGTCAGCAGGGCGGCGGCGACGGGCGAGAACGGCCCGTTCTCGCGCAGGTAGCGGTGCAGGTCGGGGCCGTCGACCAGGTCCATGACGAGGGCGAGGAGATCGCCTTCGACGACGAGGTCGCGTACGCGCACGATGTTCGGGTGGGTCAGGCGCAGCAGCACCGACCGCTCCCGGAGGAACCGCATCACGATGTCCGCGTCGCTCGCGAGCTCTTCCTTCAGGACCTTGATCGCCACGGTCTCGCCGGGCTGGCCGGCGACGGCCGCCTCGGCGCCCGCGGTCTCCCGCTGGCGGGCTCGCCAGACCGTGCCTGTGGCGCCGCGCCCCAGCGGCTCCTCAAGGAGATACTTGCTCCCTACCGGCCGCACGTCATGCGCTCCCTGTTGCTTGCTCTGCCTGGTCCGTCCACCGTGATCACCGTGGTACAGGAGTTTCCGACCCACTGTAGTGCCGCCCTGCCCGGCACAGGGCTGTCCTCCTCGTGTGCTTTCCCATAGGTCCCATGCGCACCTGTGGTCCGCATAAGCGCTTACGTATGCGTCCCCGTTGTTGTTCGACGGTCCACGGACCAGGGTCCACGGAAAGTCGCTCGCTCGTGTTCGACGGAAAGACGCTCACTCCGGTCGGTTGGTTGCCGGGGCCGGGCGTGACCGATCTCAAGCGGACACCCGGCGGGCATTGGTCAGGCACTTTTACGGGCAGAGCCGACCAATCAAGATCACTTACGGGTGGGGGGCGGGCGTGTTGTCAGTGGCAGGTGCGAGGATGCCTCCAGTACTGGCCGACGTGCCCGTGTGCGGTGGGGGAATCTGCGGTGGGGGACCGCAGCGCAGCCTCGTCCTCGTCGCGGACACCTGCGCGGAAGGGACCCCTGACGGCGATGCAGATCCGGCTGACCGTCGTAGACCCGCTGGGCCCGCCCTCGGAACCGCGGGGGCGAGCCACGGCCTGCGATGTGCTGGTCACCGCGCCCGCCGGGACGGCGCTGGCCGCGGTCGCGTCGGGGCTGGCCGCGGCGGTCGGGGGAAGCGGCGGGGGTACCTCCCAGGGCGAGCGGGGCCGTGAGCCCGGCGGGGGCCAGATCGTGCTCTACGCGGGCGCGGAGCGGCTCGACGCCCAGCGCTGCACACTCGGCGAGCCGCCGCTGACCGACGGGGCCGTGCTCTGTCTGGGCGCGCCCGCCGAGCCCGGTCCCGACCTGGACACCGTCTCGGCCCAGCTCCATGTGGTCGCCGGACCCGACGCCGGCGGTGTGCACCTGCTGCACGGCGGCCAGATCCGCATCGGCCGCTCCGCGGACGCCGACGTGCCCCTGGACGACCCGGACGTGTCCCGCCTGCACTGCGCGATCACGGTCACCCCCGAGGGCCGCGTCTCGGTCGCCGACACCGGCTCCACGAACGGCACGACACTCGACGGCTCCCGCGTCGGCGGCCGTCCGATCCCCTTCACCGAGGGCGCGCTGCTGCGCGTCGGCGAGTCCGCCCTGCGGCTCGCCCCGCCGGGAGGCCCGGGCGTCGTGGAGACGGCGCCGGACGGCGAAGGCCATGTGCGAGTACGGGCCGGGTCGGCCGAGGACGGTCCCTCCGGGGTCGACGGGTCCGACGGGTCCGACCGATTCGATGGGCACGGCGACCGGGCGGGCGCCGGGACCGCCGCCCGGCCGGGCGCGCCCTCCTCGGCGCCGGATGCGCCGCGGCAGCCGCGCGGTGCCGTCCCCCACGCGCGCGGGGAGAGCGCCTCCCTCGCGCAGGGCGGTGCTCTGCCGCCCATGGGCGAGACGCATCACGCGTACGGGACCGCGGAGTGGGGGGCCTCCGGTGGCGGCGTCCCCGGAGCGCTGGAGCACGGACGGGCGGTGCCCCCCGCCGTCCCGGAGCAGGGCGGAGCACCCCGGATCGAGAGCAGGCCGCCAGGCACGACGGCGGAGGGCCGCGGTTCCGGCCCCGCTGCCTCCACGCGCGGGGCGGGTCGCGCCGACGGGCCCGCGGAGACTTCCGGTGGACGGCACGGAACGGAGACCGCGAACGCGGGGAACTCCGGCCCCCGGGCCGCCGACGCGTCCGGCACCTTCGGAGCGGGCATCCCGGGTGCGCGCAAAGGCACGCCGACGCGGGGCACGGACATCCCGCCGGGGGAGCGCAGGCGGGGCGGCATCGGCGCGTGGGCCCGGCGGCTGGCCGGCGGCCGCGGCGGACCGGCCGGGACCGCGCGCGAGGCGTACGACGACGGAGCCGTCGCGGTGGACGAACTCCTTCCCGCGGTACGGCGCTCGCCCGAGAGCTGGCCCGACCCGGCGACCCTGCTGCTCACCGCGCTGGGCCCGGGTCCCCGGCTGTGGGAGCGGGGTCCAGGACACCCCGAGGCGCTGACGGTGCGGCTGGGCACGGCCGACCGGGCGGCGCCGGACGGCTCGGGCCTGCTCCCCGCGGTGCCGGTGACCGCCGGGCTCCGGGAGGCCGGCTCACTGGGCCTGGCCGGACCGCGGGCGCGTCTCGCGGGGCTGGCCCGCGCGGTCGTCGCGCAGCTCGCCGCGCTGCACTCCCCCGACACCCTGGAAATCGTCCTCATCAGCACCGACCGGGCCCGCACGGTGGAGGAGCGCAGCGCCGAGTGGTCCTGGCTCGGCTGGCTCCCGCATCTGCGTCCCGCCCACGGCCAGGACTGCCGTCTCCTTCTCGCGTACGACCGTGAGCAGGCGGCGGCGCGCACCGACGAACTCCTGCGCCGTCTGGAGGACCGCCTCGCGGAGGCGGAGGGCGCGCCGGGCAGCCGTGGCCCGCTGCCCGGAAGCGCGGGCGCGACCGTTCCGGCCGCCCGGTCCGGGACGCATGACGACGACGGGCGTGTCGCCCCGGTCGGCGACGACGGCCCGCGGGGCCCGGTGCGGCGTCCCTCCTGGGCACGCGCCGACGACACGGACGACGGCTACGACGGCCCGTTCACGGTGGTAGTCGTGGACGGCGACCCCGGGAGCGCCGACGTACGGGAGGCCGTGATGCGCCTCGCGCACGAGGGAGCGCGGGCCGGAATCCATCTGGTGTGCCTCGCCGAGACCGCGGCGGCGTCGCCCGCGTCGCCGGTGACGGAGACGTACGAGGCGGCCTGCGCGGCCTCGCCGGCCTTCCGCGAGTGCGGGGCGGTGGCGCTGCTCAGCGGGGACGTGGCGACGGCGCTGCGGCTGATGCGGGTGGCACCGGGCGGTACCGGCGAGCGCTCCCCGGAGGGCGCGCCGCACGCGGGAGCCTTCCACGCCGACTCCCGGCACGGCGGACCCACCAGCGCCGGACCCGACCGCACCGGACGCGGGCCCGCGCACACCGGATCACCGCGCTCCGGGCCCACGCACACCGCGCCGTCGCACTCCGGTCCCCGGCACGACGGATCCACCCACAAGGGCATCCCTCACCCCGGAGCCGCGGGGCGAACGGGTTCCGGAGGCGGTGCGGGACCCGCCGGCACCACCGCGCCGCGCACGGTCCGTACGTCCTCCGGCATGGCCGGACAGCCGCCGCGCGGCCCCGTGGGCCATGGCACCGTCGCCGCCGTGGACGCCGTGTCCCTCGCCTGGGCCGAGCGGTTCGCCCGGTCCCTCGCCCCGCTGCGGACGGACGGAGCGCTCGGGGACCGGCACACGCGCGTGTCCGCGCCCTTGCCCCAGATGGCGCGCCTGCTCGACGAGTTGGGGCTGGCGCGGGCCACCCCCGCCTCCCTGATGGCGCGTTGGGCGGACGCCGCGGACGACTCCGAGGCGTTCGGCGGACGGGCACGGGCCGTGCTCGGCGCCGGACCGCGCGGACCCGTCGCCGTCGACCTGCCCGTCGAGGGCCCGCACCTGCTGATCGAGGGCCCGCCGGGCAGCGGCCGTACGGAACTGCTGCGCTCGGTCGCCGCGTCCCTCGCCGCCGCCGAACGGCCCGACCGGCTCGGAATAGTCCTGATGGACGGACGCGACGGCACGGGAGGTCATGGCGCGGCGAACGGCGGGGAAGGACTTCAGGTCTGCACGGACCTGCCGCACGTCACCACGCACCTGACGGCCAACGACCCTGTACGGATGCGGGAGTTCGCCCAGTCGCTGAGTGCCGAGCTGAAGCGGCGGTCCGAGCTGCTGGGCCGGCTCGGCTTCGCGGAGTGGCACGCCGGGCGGACGGTCCCCGGCCGGATCGTGGCCCAGCGCTCGGCCGGGACCTCGTCCCTGGGCGCCTCGGACCTCGACACACCGGCCAGCTCGACGCTGCGGCTGCGGCCCGCCGCCGCACGGCAGCGGACCGAGCCGGGGCCCGCGCTGGCCCGCCTGGTCGTGGTCGTCGACGATCTGGACGCCCTGCTGTCACCACCGCTCGGGTCCCCGGGACGCCCGGCGGCCGGTTCGGTCGTACGGGCGCTGGAGGCCGTCGCCCGGGAAGGGGACCGGCTCGGGGTGCACCTCGTGGCCGCGTCCGGTGTCGGCGGCCGTACGGGGGCGTCGGAACTGGCGCGTTCCGCCGCGTTGCGCGTCACTCTCGAAGCACCGTCGCCCGGACCCGAGGAACCCGCCCCCGGGCGGGGCCGGCTGCTGCGTCCGGACGGCCGGGAGACGCCGTTCCAGGGCGGGCGGGTCACGGGGCGCATTCCCCGTACGGCCACGCTCCGACCCACGGTCGTCCCCCTGGAGTGGCACCGCATGGGCGACCCGCCGGCCCGCCGCCCGGTCCGCGAGCTGGGCAACGGTCCGACGGACCTGGCCCTGCTCGCCAGCGCCCTGGAGCGGGCCGCGCGTTCCGTCTCCGCGGTCGAGATGCCGTCCCTGCTGTAGCCCGCGCGTCGGGACCGGCCGCGGTCCAACCCGCGCGTCACGGGACCGGCACCGCTCCAACCCGCACGTCACGGGACCGGCCCTACTCCAACCCGCAGCGCTGCTCCTGCCCGCACATCACGGGGCGCGTTGCTGCGGCCCCCGCGTCGCGGGGCGCGCGCTGCTCCAGCCCGCGCCTCACGGGTCACCCGGTGCTGCGGAGCACGCGTCACGCCGGGCGCGGGCGCGCAGTGCCGCGGCCCCCGCGTGCCACGGCGCCTCTTCGGGCCCCGCGCGTCACCGCGCCGGGCCCGGCGCCGGTGCGCGCGCCGGGGTCACGGGGCAAACCGGCATACCTCTTTTGTGCGCTTCGGTTTCCCTGACCTCACGTCACGACCCAATCACGATCGCCTACTTGACAGCACCGGCGGTCTTGCCGCCCCCGAGCGACCTGGCGTAGACCGGAGCCCACGGGGCAGCCGCTTTGACGTTCAACGAAGAACGAAGAACGGGGCAGTGATGCGCAGCAATCCTCAGATACGCAGGTCGCCCGATCACTCCACGCGCCGCTCGCGCAGAGCCGCACAGGCCGCCGCGGCCGCCGTCGTCGCGGGTGCTCTCACGCTCACGGCCTGCGGTGGCAGCGGCGGTGGCAAGGACAAGGGAGACAACAGCGGCACGGGTACGCAGAGCGGCGGCACCGACTCGGGCTCCGTCACCCTCCCCAAGCTCGACGGCGCCACCCTGGAAGTCGCCGCCGTGTGGACAGGGGCGGAACAGGCCAACTTCAAGAAGGTGCTGGCGGAGTTCGAGAAGCGCACCGGCGCGAAGGTCACCTTCGTACCGGCGCAGGACCCGATCATCAACTTCCTCGGTTCGAAGATCGCGGGCGGAGCGCCCCCGGACGTGGCGCTGCTCCCCCAGGTCGGCGCGGTCAAGCAGGCCGTCGAGAAGAAGTGGGCGAAGCCCGTCGGCGCGGACGCGCAGGCGCAGTTGACGAAGAACTACTCACAGGGCTGGCAGGACCTCGGCAAGGTCGACGGCAAGCAGTACGCCGTGTACTTCAAGGCCGCCAACAAGTCGCTGGTCTGGTACAACACCAAGGTCTTCGAGAACGCGGGGGCCAAGGAGCCCAAGACCTGGAAGGAGTTCCTGACCGCCGCGCGGACGATCTACGACTCCGGTGTCACCCCCGTCTCGATCGGCGGCGCCGACGGCTGGACGCTCACCGACTGGTTCGAGAACATCTATCTCTCCCAGGCGGGCCCCGAGAAGTACGACCAGCTCGCCCAGCACAAGATCAAGTGGACGGATCCGTCCGTGAAGGACGCGTTGACCACGCTCGCCCAGCTGTGGGGGAACAAGAACTACATCGCGGGCGGCCCGGACGGCGCGCTCCAGACGGAGTTCCCGGCCTCGGTGACCCAGACGTTCACCGGCGGCGACCAGCCGAAGGCGGGCATGGTCTTCGAGGGCGACTTCGTGGGCGTCAACATCGCGGAGACCAAGGCGAAGATCGGGACGGACGCGAAGGTGTTCCCGTTCCCGGCCGTGGGTGACAAGGCGCCCGTGGTGAGCGGCGGCGACGCGGCCGTGCTGCTGAAGGAGTCCAAGGCGGGCCAGGCGCTGCTGACCTTCCTCGCCTCGCCCGACGCGGCGACGATCTGGGCGAAGCTCGGCGGCTATCTCTCCCCCGACAAGAACGTGGCCGAGTCCGCCTATCCGAACGCCGTCCAGCGGTCCATGGCGAAGGCGCTGATCGCGGCCGGCGACGACTTCCGCTTCGACATGTCCGACCAGGCCCCGCAGTCCTTCGGCGGAACGCCCGGCAAGGGCGAGTGGAAGGACCTACAGGATTTCCTGAAGAACCCGAAGAACGTGGCGGGGACACAGGCGAAGCTCGAATCGGACGCCGCAGCGGCCTACAAGGGCTGATCCGGCCATGACGTCGGCAACGGCCGGGGGCACCGCACCGGTGCCCCCGGCCCGTACACGCAAGAGCGTGACCGGGACCCGCAAGGCGGTGGTGGCGCTGTTCCTGCTGCCCGCCCTGGTGCTGCTCGGCGCGCTCGTGGTCTACCCGATCGGGTACTCGGTCGTCCGCAGCTTCTACGACCAACAGGGCGACGGATTCGCCGGGTTCGACAACTACAAGGCGCTGTTCACCGACGACGGCATCCGCACCGCGCTCAAGAACAACATCATCTGGGTGGTGTTCGCCCCGACGGTCGCGACCGCGCTGGGGCTGGTCTTCGCGGTGCTCACCGAACGGGTGCGCTGGGGAACGGCGTTCAAACTGGTCGTCTTCATGCCGATGGCGATCTCGATGCTCGCGGCGGGCATCATCTTCCGGCTGGTGTACGACCAGGACCCGGCCAAGGGGGTCGCGAACGCGGTGTGGGTGGGGGTGCACGACACCTTCGCCCCGTCGTCGGCGTTCCCGAAGGCCCACCCGGGCCGGCAGTCGCCGCTGGAGGCGGAGAAGGGCGGCTTCGTCACCCGGGGGGCCGTGCACACCGGGCAGTCCGTCACCCTGCCGCTCGTCGGGGTCGCCCCGGACCAGTTGCCGGGCGGCGCCAAGAAGGCCGTCCGGGCCGCGTCCGAGCCCGGCAGGATCACCGGGACGGCCTGGCAGGACTTCACCCGCGGCAAGGGCGTCGGCCGGCTGGGCCAGGTGGACGCGGGCGAACTGGGCTACTCCGGGATGAGGATCGAGGCGGTCAAGGACGGCAGGGTCGTCGACACGGCGAAGGCCGGGGACGACGGCACGTTCTCGCTCTCGGGCAAGGCGGACGGAGCCCGGCTGCGGCTCCCGGCGAGCAACTTCAAGGAGCCGTACAACGGCGTCGACTGGCTGGGTCCGTCCCTGGTCACCCCCGCCATCATCGGCAGTTACGTCTGGATGTGGGCGGGCTTCGCGATGGTGCTGATCGCGGCGGGGCTCGCGGGTGTGCCGCGCGAACTGCTCGAAGCGGCCCGGGTCGACGGGGCGAACGAGTGGCAGGTGTTCCGCAGGATCACCGTGCCACTGCTCGCGCCGGTGCTCGCGGTCGTCGCCGTGACCTTGATGATCAATGTGCTGAAGGTCTTCGACCTGGTCTTCATCATCGCGCCGGGCTCCTCCCAGGACGACGCCAACGTGCTGGCCCTGGAGCTGTACCGCAAGGGCTTCTCGGAGGACCAGCCGGGCATCGCGAGCGCCATCGCGGTGTTCCTGCTCCTGCTGGTGATCCCGGTGATGCTGTTCAACGTTCGCAGGCTGAGGCGGGAGGTGCGGCGGTGAGCCCAAGCCTCTTTTCCGGCCGGGGGTCCGGGGGTCGTCCCCCGGGAGGACACAGCAACGTTCGCAGGCTGAGGCGGGAGGTGCGGCGATGACCACGCATGCCGGACGGCTGGCGGAGACCGTACCCGCCACGGCCGTGAACAGGGCGAGGCCCTCACTCGGTTCGCGGATCGCGAGCCGTGCCGGCGGGGGCGTCGTCCGCGTCTTCCTGCTGCTCGTCGGCCTGTTCTGGCTGGTGCCGACGATCGGGCTGCTGCTGTCCTCGCTGCGCAGGCCCGAGGACATGAGCGCGAGCGGCTGGTGGAAGGTGTTCACCACGCCCTCGCAGCTCACCGTGGACAGCTACCAGAAGCTCCTGGAGAACAGCGACATCACCAACTCGCTGCTCAACACGGTGCTGATCACGGTCCCGGCGACGCTCCTGGTCGTCGTCATCGGCTCGCTCGCGGGATACGCCTTCGCCTGGATGGAGTTCCCGGGCCGCGACTGGTGGTTCCTCGGCGTGGTCGGTCTGCTGGTCGTGCCGGTTCAGGTGGCGCTGATCCCGATCGCCGAACTCTTCGGGAAGATAGGCGTCTTCGGGTCGATCACCGGCGTGGTCCTCTTCCACGTCGGATACGGCCTGCCCTTCGCGGTGTTCCTGCTGCGGAACTTCTTCGCGGAGATCCCGCGGGAGCTCCTGGAGGCGGCCCGGCTGGACGGCGCGGGTGAACTGCGCCTGTTCGTACGGGTCGTGATGCCGCTCGGCGGTCCCGCCATCGCCTCGCTGGGCATCTTCCAGTTCCTGTGGGTGTGGAACGACATGCTGGTCGCGCTGGTGTTCTCCGACTCGGGGAGCCAGCCCATCACGGTCGCGCTCCAGACGCAGGTACGCCAGTTCGGCAACAACATCGATGTGCTGGCGCCGGGCGCCTTCATCTCGATGGTGATCCCGCTGGCCGTGTTCTTCGCGTTCCAGCGGCAGTTCGTCTCCGGAGTGATGGCGGGCGCGGTCAAGTAGGCAGGTCCCGGACGTGTTTGAGGGGCGGGCCGGACACCGGCCCGCCCCTCGCCGTTCACCCGGCATCCCCCGGATGCCACATCTGGCGTAACCAAATCACCCCTTCGGCCGTTCCCGGGCAGGTATGCCCGCGCCGACCCATGGATGTCCGTTGCCCAGGTTCAGTGTCATCGTCCCCGCGTACAAGGTTCAGGCGTACCTGCACGAGTGCCTTGAATCCGTACTCGATCAGTCCTACCTGGATCTCGAACTCATCGCGGTCGACGACTGTTCGCCCGACGCCTGCGGGACGATCATCGACGAGTTCGCGGCCCGCGACGCCCGCGTCCTCGCCGTGCACCTCCCGGAGAACGTGGGCCTCGGTCGTGCCCGCAACGCCGGTCTCGAACGCGCCACCGGCGACTACCTGGTCTTCCTGGACAGCGACGACAGTCTCACTCCGGACGCGCTGCGGGCCATCGCCGACCGGCTGAAGGAGACCGGCGACCCGGACGTCCTGGTCTACGACTACGCGCGCACGTTCTGGTCGGGCGAGGTCGTACGCAACCAGGTCTCGGCGCAGCTCACCGAGGAGGGCCCGGCGCCGTTCCGGCTGGACGAGCGGCCCGGACTGCTCCGGCTGCTGATGGTGGTGTGGAACAAGGCCTACCGCCGGGAGTTCGTCGAGCGCGCGGGCCTCACCTTCCCGCCCGGCTACTACGAGGACACGCCCTGGACGTATCCGGCGCTGATGTCCGCCGAGACGATCGCCACCCTCGACCGGGTCTGTGTGCACTACCGCCAGCGGCGGCACGGCAGCATCCTCGGCACCAGCAGCCGTCAGCACTTCGACGTCTTCGAGCAGTACGACCGTGTCTTCGCGCATGTCGACGCGCACCCGGAGCTGGACCGGTGGCGCCCGGTGCTGTTCCGGCGCATGGTCGACCACTTCGCCACCGTGTTCGTGAAGCGGGGCCGGCTGCCGCGCGCCGCCCGGGCCGAGTTCCTGCGCAAGGCCCGTACGCACTACCGCCGTTACCGCGTCCCGGGCACACCGCTCGGCCCCCGCACCCGGCTGCGGCACGCGCTGGTCGGGCTCGGCACGCATCGCACGTACCGGCTGCTCTCCTTCCTGTCGCGGGTCCGCAAGAGAGCCGTGCGGCTGACCACCGGGCTGCTGCGCACGATGCGCGGCGCCGCGCTCCAGTTCCACTACCGCGTGCAGCTCCGCCTCCCGCTGCGCGCCGACCGTGCCGTCTTCTCCAGCTACTGGGGCCGGGGCCACGGCTGCAATCCGGGCGCCCTGGAGTCCGCGTTCCGCAGTTTCGCGCCGCACATCCGCACGGCGTGGATCGCGCACCTCGAACACCACCACACGATCCCGGCCGCGACGGTCCGGCTACGTCCCGGCACGGCCGGGTACTGGACGGCGCTCGCCCGCTCCAAGTACCTGGTGAACAACGTCAACTTCGACCGGCGGCTGGTCAAGCGGCCCGGCCAGATCATGATCCAGACGCAGCACGGGACGCCGCTCAAGCGGATGGGGCTCGACCTCCAGGACCGCCCGGCCGCCGCGGGCGGCACCGACTTCGCCGAACTGCTGCGCGGCGCCGACACATGGGACTACTGCCTGTCCGCCAACCGCCACTCCACGCTGGTCTGGGAGCGCGTCTTCCCCTCCACGTACACGACGCTGGAGTACGGGCTGCCGCGCAACGACGTGTTCCAGCACGCGACGTCGGCCGACGTGGAGCGGCTGCGCGACTCGCTCGGCATCCCCGCGGGCACGGTCGCCGTGCTGTACGCGCCGACCCACCGCGACTACCGGCGCGCCCAGCGCCGCGCCCTGGACCTGGAGCGGGTGCTGCGCCGGCTGGGCCCGCGCTTCGTGGTGCTGACCCGCGCCCATCACACGTACGGGGCGCCGCTCACGGACACCGCGGGCGGCCGGATCATCGACGTGTCCGGCCATCCGAGCGTCGAGTCGCTGTGCCTCGCCTCGGACGTGCTGGTCACCGACTACTCGTCCCTGATGTTCGACTACGCGGTCCTGGACCGGCCGATCGTCGTCCTCGCCGACGACTGGGAGGCGTACGAGGCGGCCCGCGGCACCTACTTCGACCTGCGCGCCTTCCCGCCGGGCGCGGTCGCGCGCAGTGAGGACGAGCTGATCGACATCCTCGCGACCGGGCACTGGCGCGGCTCGCGCTCCGCGCAGCTGCGGGCCGCGTTCCGCGAGCGGTTCTGCCCGTACGACGACGGGCGCGCCGCCGAACGTGTCGTACGGCATGTGGTGCTCGGCGAGACGGCGACGCTGCCGCCGTTCGTCCCGTTCGCCGAGCGCGGGCCGGTCCCCTCGGCCGCGGCGGTCCTCCCCCGCGTTCCGGGCTCCGCCCTGCCGGCGGAAGCCCCCGCCGCCGCGCCGCTCGGGAACGTTCCGGCTCCGGGTGCCGCCGTTCCCCTGACCGAGACCCTCTGAACCGGAGTCCGCGTGCCCTCCAGTCCCTCGCGGCCCACGCCCACCCGGCCCTCCACCTGGCGGCCGACCGGGCGCCCCGGGCGATGAATCCCCCGTTCGGCGCCCCTTGAGAGAAAGAGCAGAATGCCCCGCTTCAGCGTCATCGTCCCCACCTTCGCAGTCGCCGGGCGACTGGCCCGCGCGCTGGACTCGGTCCTGGCCCAGTCCTTCGGCGACTTCGAGCTGATCCCGGTCTGCGACGAGCCGGACTCCCCGGCCGCGGCGGTCGCCGCCGCGTACGCGGCACGGGACTCCCGGGTGGCCCCGGTCCATTCGCCCCCGTCGGGCGGGCTGAGCGCGGCGCGCAACGCCGGGATCGCCGCGGCGAAGGGCGCGTATCTGCTCTTCCTCGACGGTGACGACGACCTGGTGCCGGGTGCGCTGGGCGCCCTGGACGCGGGACTCCCGGCCGGTGTGGACGTCCTCTGGTTCGGGCATCAGCGGGTGCACTGGTGGGAGGGCGAGCCGAGCACGCCCCCGCTGGACAAGGCCCCGGAGGTGCTGGGCGTGCACGTTCCGGCGTGGAGCGCCGCGTACCGCCGCGACTTCCTCGCCGAGCACGGACTCGCCTTCCCCGAAGGACATTTCACGGACGCGGGCTGGGGCGGCCTGGTGACGGTGGCGGCGGAGCGGTCGGCCCTGCTGCGCACGGTGTGCGTACGGCATCATCTGCGCCGTCAGGGCAGCCGGCTCAACGAGCCGGGCGAGCACCACTTCGAACTCCTCGACCAGGTCGAACGGGTCCTCGTCCGGGCCTCGGAGCGGACCCTGCCCGCGGCCCGGTCGAAGGCGCTGTTCGGGCAGCTCTTCTCCCTGGTGCTGAAGACGGCGGCGCACCCGGCCCGGGTGCCCGCGGGCCGCCGCCGGGCCTTCTTCCGCCGGGCGGGCAAGCTCTACCGGCGCCACCGCCCGGCCGGGTTCCGGGTGCCGGCGGGCAGTCTCGGAGTGCAGCACCGGCTGCTCGCGGCGGGCGCGTACAGCGCGTTCCGCGCCCTGCGCGGCACGAACCGGGCCGTCTCCGGCGTGGTCCGGCGGGTGCCCCGGGCGAGAACGCTGCGCACCCGCGCGCTCTACGCCGCCCAGTTGCGCCGCCCCCTCGACGAGAACCTCGCGGTGTACTGCGCTTACTGGGGCCGGGGTTACGCCTGCAACCCGGCGGCGATCCACGCCAAGGCCCGCGAACTCGCCCCGCACATCCGCTCGGTGTTCCTGGTCGAGCCGGAGGCGGTGGACGCGCTGCCGAAGGACGTCGAGCACGCGGTGATCGGGAGCCGGCGCGGCTGGGAGGTACTGGCCCGCGCCAAGTACCTGGTCAACAACGCCAACTTCGCGGACGGGGTGGTCAAACGCCCCGGCAGTGTGCACGTCCAGACCCAGCACGGCACACCGCTGAAGAAGATGGGCGTCGACCAGTCGACGTATCCGGTGGTGGCCGCCGCGACCGGCAGCTTCGCCAAGCTGCTGTCCCGGGTGGACCGCTGGGACTACAACCTCTCGTCCAACCGGCACTCCACCCAGATGTGGGAGCGGGCCTTCCCCGGCGGCTACGAGGCCCTGGAGTACGGCTATCCGCGCAACGACGTGTACTGCACGGCGACCGCCGAGGACGTGACCCGGGTCCGCGAACGGCTCGGGGTGCCCGAGGGCAAGACGGCGCTGCTGTACGCGCCCACGCACCGTGACTACAGCACCGGCTTCGAGTCCCGGCTCGACCTGGAGGCCCTCTGCGAGCAGATCGGCGAGGAGTTCGTCGTCCTGCTGCGCGCCCACTACTTCTACGACGAGGGCCGCGGGCGCGGCAGCGGGCGGATCATCGACGTGACCGGGCACCGGTCCTCCGAGGACGTCTGTCTGGCCGCCGACGCGCTGATCACGGACTACTCGTCGATCATGTTCGACTACGCCAACCTCGACCGCCCGATCGTCGTGTACGCGGACGACTGGGAGGTCTACCGGGAGACGCGGGGCGTCTACTTCGACGTGCTGGAGGAGCCGCCGGGCCGGGTGGCGCGCACTCCGGGCGAGCTGGCCGCGCTCTTCACCGACGGCTCCTACGCGGATCCGGCCGCCGCCGCGCTGCGGGCCCGGTTCCGTGAGCGTTTCTGCCAGTTCGACGACGGCAGGGCCGCCGAGCGGGTCGTGCGCAGAGTGCTGCTGGGCGAACCCCCCGAGGCGATCCCGCCCGTCCTGCCGCTCGCCGAACGTGTCCCGGCTCCCGCCGCGTCCACCCTCGTAAGGAGCTGACGTGCCCCGCTTCAGCATCATCGTCCCGGTCTTCAAGGTGCAGGGCTTTCTGCGCGAGTGTCTCGACTCGGTCCTGGAGCAGTCGTTCACGGACCTCGAGGTCATCGCCGTCGACGACTGTTCCCCTGACGGCTGCGGCGAGATCCTCGACGCGTACGCGGCCCGCGATCCGCGTGTACGGGTGCTGCACCTGCCGGAGAACGTGGGGCTCGGCCGCGCCCGCAACGCCGGAATGCCGCTCGCCGGCGGGGACTACCTGCTCTTCCTGGACAGCGACGACACCCTCACGCCGGGCGCGCTGCGCGCCGTCGCCGACCGGCTGGACGAGACCGCCGACCCGGATGTGCTGGTCTTCGACTACGCGCGCACCTACTGGTGGGGCGGCACCCGCAGGAACGTGCTCGCACGGGTCCTCGCGGAGGCCGGTGCCGGCACCTTCACGGCGGCCGAACATCCGGAGATCCTCGACCTGTTGATGGTGGTGTGGAACAAGGTCCACCGCCGCGCGTTCGTCGAACGGGAGGGCTTCGCCTTCCCTCCCGGGTACTACGAGGACACGCCCTGGACGTTCCCGGTGATGCTGAGTGCCGGACGGATCGCGACCCTTGACCGGATCTGTCTGGCCTACCGCCAGCGCCGCCAGGGCAACATCCTGTCCACCACCAGCCGCAAGCACTTCGACATCCACGACCAGTACGAGCGGGTCTTCGCGTTCGTCGGCTCCCGCCCGCGGCTGTCGGGCTGGCGCCCCTATCTGCACCACAAGATGGGCGAGCACTGTCTCGACATCCTGTCCAAGGAGGACCGGCTTCCGGAAGAGGACAAGGCCGAGTTCTTCCGGCTGACGGCCGCGCTCTTCCGCAAGCACAAGAGCGGTCCCGTGCCGCCCGAACTGCGCGTCCTGGAGGGCGGTTTCACCCGCTACCGGGTGCGGCGGCAGGCGGGCCGCGCGGGCCGGGAGCTCGCCCTGCGCGGGCAGCAGGCACGCCGGATCGTCGCCACGCGCGTCAAGCGCGGCTGGTCCGCGGCGCACGAACACCGGCCGCTGGACCCGCACTTGGCGGTGTACTCGGCGTTCTCGCACCGGGGGGTCCTCGGTGATCCAGGGGCGGTGTACGCCGCGGCGCGGGAGCTCGCCCCGCAGCTGCGCGGGGTGTGGGTGGTGCGGGACGAGGAACAGGCGGCGCTGCTGCCGCCGGACACCGAGCACGTGCTGCTCGACTCGCTGCGCTACCGCCAGGTCACCGCGCGGGCCACGTACTTCGTGAACAACGTCAACTGGCCCGGCACACTGGTCAAGCGCCCCGGCAGCGTCCACATCCACACCCATCAGGGCACCCCGCTGAAGTACATGGCCGCGGACCTGCTGCACAAGCCGGGCGCCCGGCACGGCCTCGACGTTCCGCAGATGCTGCGCCGCGCCGACCGCTGGGACTACAGCCTGGTCGCCAACCGGCACTCGGAGCTGGTCTGGGACCGCGCCTACCCCTGCCACTTCACCTCGCTGCGCACCGGCAGCCCCCGCAACGACGTCCTCGTGCGGGCCCGCCCCGAGGACGGGGCCGGGGCGGCGGTCCGCGCCCGGCTCGGGATCCCGGCCGGCGACCGGGTGGTGCTGTACGCGCCGACGCGCCGCGACTATCTCCGCGGCGGCCATGCCGACCGGCTCGACCTGGCCCGGTTCGCGGACGATCTCGGCACGGGCCACACCCTCGTCGTACGGCTGCATCCCTCGCTCGCGGACGGTCCGGCGCGCGGGATGGGGCTGGCCGAACTGCACCGGCGCGGTGTCGTGGTCGACGCGACCGACGAACCGTGCGTCGAGGATCTGATGCTCGCCTCCGACGCCCTGGTGACCGACTACTCGGCCCTCATGTTCGACTACGCCAACCTGGACCGGCCGATCGCGCTCCTCGCCGACGACTGGGGCGCGTACGCGGCGAGCCGGGGTGCCTACTTCGACATCACGGCCGACGCGCCGGGCCATGTGGCGCGCTCCCAGCGGGAGTTGACGTGGCTGTTCGCGTCGGGGGCCTGGCGGGACGGTGAGTCGGCGCGGCTGCGGGCGGGATTCCGGGAGCGGTTCTGCGAGTTCGACGACGGGCGGGCCGCCGAGCGGGTGGTGCGGACGCTGATGCTCGGCGAGCGGGCCGGGGAGCCGGCCGCGGTCGTCCCGGTGCCCGCGCAGGCGGGCCACGACGTCCTGATGTCCTCATGAGCGGCCCCGTGAACGGCCCCGTGAACGGCCACGCGAGCGGCCCCATGAACGGCGACGCGAGCGGTGCCACGAGCGGCTCCTCCGGCGCCCCCGTGACCGCGCGTCCCCGCCGGACCTGGGCGCGGGGCCTGCGCGCACCGCGTTCGGCCCGCGCCGGGGTGATCCTGATCGCCGCCGTCTTCGCCGTCCTCCAGCTCGCCAACCTCACCGGCCGGGACACCCCCGACACCAAGAACTACCTCTCGTACGCGCTGAGTCTGCGCGGCGAGAGCAAGCAGGAGGCCGCCGCGCGGACGATCGACTACGTCTGCGCGAGCAAGGCGTCCGTCGCACGGCGCGGCCAGGCCGTCGACGTGGTGCGCTTCCACCACGCGAGTCCGACCCGGCGGGTCGTCGCTCAGTGCCGGCGCGAGCAGTGGCGGGGCGTGTCCGCGCGGCTCGCGGCCGGGGAGACGGCGGGACACACCGTGCCGTTCATGCCGGCCCGCTTCATGCGGATCTTCGAGGCGCGGCCGGGGTATCCGGTCCTGCTGGTGCCGTTCGTCACGGTGCTCGGGGTGACCTGGGGCCTGTGGGCGGCGGGCGTCGCCGTGACGGTGGCCGGGGGCGTGCTCGTCTTCCTCGTCCTGCGCACCCTGCGCACCTCCACCGGCGCGGCCCTGACGGGGCAGGCGCTCTTCTACGTCCTGCCGTGCGGTACCACGGCGATGCGCCCGATGACCGAGGGCCTGATGATGGCGGTGACCCTGGCGGCGCTGTGGGGCTGCGCGCTGGTGCTGGAGGGCCGTGCGCGGGCCGGGATCTGGCTGGCCGGCGGCTCCCTGGCGGTCCTCTTCACGGTGAAGCACTCGCAGGCGCTGTTCCTCGGGCTGTGCCTGGCCGCCGCCTGCGCGGTGCTCCTGGTCCGCGGCCGCCGGTGGGACGGGCCGCTGCGGACCCTCGGGGCGGTGGCCGGCTGCGGCGTGCTGGCCACCCTGCTGCTCGCGAAGGCGCTGCACTACCCGTCCGAGTCGGAGAGCGTGCAGGACCTGCTCACGGGGCATTACGCCCGCCCGGACCGCGCCCGTCCGTGGCCGGAGTTCCTCCATCTGGAGGTCGCCTTCTGGGTGGAGTGGGCGCGCCGCCAGTTCTGGGAGCCGCTGTTCCTGACGGCCGTGGTGGCGGCCGGGTGGGGGGCGCTGCGCCGGCATCCCGCCTTCGCCGGTTTCCTGCTGGCGGCGGCGGGCACCGGGGTGCTCAACCAGGCCGCGCACCCCGACATCAACGTCTGGGGAGACCGGCTGATCGTGCTGCTGTGGCTGCTGCCCGTGGTGGGCCTTCCGCTGCTCCTCGACGCGGTCGTCCGGCCGGGCGTGCGGGCGCTCGGCGGCACGGTTCCGGGGCCGTCGCGCCGGGACACCCAGGTCGCCCGTTGAGGTGATCCTGGGCTAGGCGGCCGAGCGCGGCGGGCATATACGGCAGATGCCAGAAACCGCCGGTCCCGTCTCCCCCACCGCCCGATGAGCGCCGATGTCGTCGTCCGGCGGGGTGCTGTCCGCGGTGCGACCGCGCTGCGCGGCACAGGCACCTGGCGTCCGACGCCGTACCAGGTCTTCGGCGGCCTGTTCTGGCTGGTGATGACGCTCGCCTACTGGCGGATCCCGCTGTGCTGCGACGCGGGACAGCACGCGGCGGTCGTCGAACGGCTGCGGGCGCACCTGCTCCACCCGCGGCACCCGATGGCGGACCTGCCGGGCGCGGGCAGCCCGTACTACTCGCCGTACGCGGTGGCGCAGGGCGCCTTCGCCCGGCTGACCGGTCTCGGCGGCTGGGCGGTGGTGCGCCTGTCCGGACCCGTCAACCTGCTGGTGCTGCTGACCGGCGTCGGCCGCTTCACGCGGGTGCTGACGCCCCGTCGCCGGGCGCCGGTCCTCTGCCTGTCCGCGATGGTGCTGCTGTGGGGCACCGACCGGGCCTGGTGGAGCGGCTACCTCGGGCTGATGTCGATGACCGGCGACCTCGGCTATCCCTCGACGTTCGCCATCGGACTGGCCTTCTGGGCCTGGGCGTTCACGGGCACGCGCGCGGCGGGCACCGGGGGCCTCGTCCGGTACGTGGGCCCGAGCGGCCTCAGAGGCTGGTGGGGGTACGCGGCCCTCGGCGCCCTGTACGGACTGATCCTGCTGGTGCATCCGATCACGTCGGTCGCGGCGGTGCTCGGCGCGGTGGCGTTCGTGGCGGGCTGCCAACGCGGCTGGCGGCCCGCCGTGGCGGGCCGGTGGCTGGTGACGGGCGCGGTGGCGCTCCTCGTCGCGTACGGCTGGCCGTACTTCGACGTGTTCGCGCTGACCGGGGACCGCAGCGTGGACGCCATGCACGAGCGGCTGTACGACGGGATGCCCGGACACTTCTGGCTGGCCCTGACCGGGGTGCCCGCCCTGTGGCTGCGGGCCCGGCGCGCCCGGCGGAGCGAGGGACACGGGTGGCGCGATCCCCTGGTGCTGATGTTCGCGCTGGAGTGCGCGGCGGTGGCGTACGGCTGGGTGAGCGGGCACTACACGTACGGCAGGATCCTCGGGCTCACGCTGGTGCCGCTCCAGTTCGCGCTCGGGGTGGAGCTGGCGGCGCCGCGTCCGTGGGGTCCGGGGCGGCGGCTGCTGGGCGGGACCGCGGCCGCCTGCGCGCTGACCGGCTTCCTGACCGTGCAGGCCGGGGCGGTGGTGCCGCGCTCGCTCGACCCGGTCGGCTTCGACCAGCCGCCGCGCTGGCCGACGTACGACTGGGCGGCGCGGCACATCCGGCCCGGCGAGGCGGTCATCGCGGACGGGTACTACTCCGTCCACCTGATCGCGGGCTACGGCCCGGATCTCGCCGCGCCCGCCTGGCCCGACCCCGCCCTCGCCGAGGGCGAGCGGCTGCGCCGGCTCGCGGCGGTCCGCGCCTACCTCGCCCCGTCCTCGACCCGCGCCGAGCGCACCGCCGTCGCCCGCCGGTACCACGTCCGCTGGCTGCTGCTGACGCGCTGGCGGCGGGTGCCCGAGGAGGCGACGGTGGTGGCGTGGAGCCGGGAGACCGGGGAGGTGCTGGCCCGGATCGGCACGGGGTCCGGCCCGGTCACGGGCCGGGAAACGGGCACCCGCGCCGGTGCCCGCACAGGCACGGGCGCGGGCGCGGGGACCGGCACGGAGGCCGGTGCTGCGGTCCGCCTGGCCCGATGACGCCCTGCCCGGGCCGTGCGATGACGGGCCGTGCGATGACGAGTTACTCGATGACGAGCTCGACGGCGATGTTGCCGCGGGTGGCGTTGGAGTAGGGGCAGACCTGGTGGGCCTGCTCGACGAGCTTGCGGCCGGTCGCCTCGTCCACGGTGTCGGGCAGCTCGACGCGGAGCGTGACGGCCAGGCCGAAGCCCTCGCCCTGCTTGCCGATGCTCACCTCGCCGGTCACCGCGGCCTGGGTGACGTCGACCTTCGCGGCACGGCCGACCAGGCCGAGGGCGCTCGCGAAACAGGCGGCGTAACCGGCGGCGAACAGCTGCTCGGGGTTGGTCCCCTGGCCGCTGCCGCCCATCTCCACCGGAATGCCCAGCTGGAGGTCGAGCGTGCCGTCGGAGCTGACGGCGCGGCCCTCGCGGCCGTGGGTGGCGGTGGCGACAGCGGTGTAGAGCGCGTCCATGGGGACCGTCCCTCTCAAGTCGAAATCCTGGCGGGGGCTGCCGGTACGACGGCCCCACGACCAGAATTAGAGCACACAATTCAGTTGTGCACAACTAAATTGCTCGCAAGAGCTATCCTGGGGGCATGACCGCGACGCCCGCCCCGAGCCCCGAGGCCCCCGCGGCGGGGGACTTCCTCCGCCTCGACGAGCAGATCTGCTTCTCGCTGAACGCCGCCTCACGCGCCTTCGGCGGTGTCTACCGCGTACTCCTGAAGAACCTCGGGCTCACCTACCCGCAGTACCTGGTGATGCTGGTGCTCTGGGAGCACGGCGAGCTGCCCGTGAAGAAGGTCGGCGAGCATCTGCGGCTCGACTCGGGGACCCTGTCGCCGCTGCTGAAGCGGCTGGAGGCAGCGGGGCTCGTACGGCGGGAGCGCAGCGCGCGGGACGAGCGGTCCGTGCGGGTCCAGCTCACCGAGGAGGGGGCCGCGCTCCGGGAGCGCGCGCTGTCCGTGCCGCGCCGGATCGCGGCCGCTACCGGGGCGGACCTGGAGGAGATCCGAGAGCTCCGGGCCCGGCTCGACCGGCTGACGGCGGCACTGGACGAGGCCGCCCTGTCGGAGGCGCCGGGATGTACGTAGGCCTGCGCACATAGAGGCGCAGTGTCACCCCGCTGCGGACGACCTGCTCCCTGGGCGTGAACTCCTCGTCGACCACGGCCAGTTTGGCCCGCTCGGTCGGACTTCCCGGGGACCAGGCCCGACGCGTCGCGAAGGGCGCGGCGACCAGCCAGACACGGTCGAGCCGGTCCAGCCTGCGGCGCAGTTCAGCGGGATCCGCCTCCAGGCCGTACAGCGTGCCGGAGGCGGGCGCGGGGACGCTCAGCGCGATGTCGCGGATCCCGCTGAAGCCCTTGGGGTACGCGAGTGCCGCGCGCCGCGCGAGCGACGGCAGGAACAGCACCGGGTCGCCGGGGCGCAGTTCACGGTGGGCCACGGCGGAGACGGCGGCCAGGTTGTCGGGACGGCGGTCGGGGCGGCGGTCCTGGCGCAGCAGCGGGAGCTGGACGGCGAAGACGAGGGTCACGGCGAGGACGCCGGTGAGGACCGCGTGGGGCAGCGGCCGCGGCAGCCGCGTCGCGAGGTGGTCGGCTCCGGCGGCCGCGAGGAGCGGGGCCCCGGCGAGGGCGTAGAGGACGTACCGCTCGTCGTAGAGCGGCCGCCAGTGCGACACCGTCAGCAGCACCGCGGGGGGCACGGTCACCAGGGGCAGGGCGACGGCCGCGAGCGAGAGCGTGCCGCGCGGGGTCCGGGCCGGCCGGAGCGCGAGGGCGACGAGGACCAGGTACGGCAGGATCACGAGCCGGGCCGGGCCGGTGAACAGCCCGAGCAGGCGCTCCGCGCTCCCGAGGCCGGTCCGTGGCAGCCAGGCGACCTGCGCGGACTGCTCCCGCGAGACCAGGACCAGGGGCACCAGCACCAGGACCACGGCCGCGGCGGCGAGGAGCCAGGCCCGCCACACCCGCGCCGGTACGCGGCCGAACGCCAGCGTCGCGGCATGGGCGAGGAGCAGGAGCAGCGCCATCTCGTGCAGCAGACAGGTGGCGGCGACCGTGGCTCCGTAAGCGCGCCAGGGTCCGGCCCTGGTGGACCGGGCGGCCCGTACCAGCAGCAGGGTCGCTCCGGCCGCCCCGGCCGCGACGAGCGCGTAGGAACGGCCCTCCTGGGCGAAGTGGCCGGCCATGGGTGTGACCGAGTACAGCAGGCCCGCCCACAGGCCGACGCGCGGGCGGCACAGGCGCACCCCGAGGGCGGCCACGAGCCCGGCGGCCGCGGCGGCGCCGCAGACGGAGGGCAGGCGCAGGGCGATCTCGCCGGGGCGCGCGGCGAGGACGGCGTGCATCAGGAGGTAGTACAGGCCGTGCACGGCGTCCACGGTGTGCAGCAGATGCCAGATCTGCGGCACCGAGCGCCGCGCGACCTGGAAGGTCACCGCCTCGTCGCGCCACATGCCGCCGCGGTCGAGCCCCCAGAGCCCGATGACGAGCATCGCCAGGGCGGGCAGGACGACGGCCACCGCCTCCGGACGCCGAGCCGCCGAGCGCCTCACCCACGCATACACCATGGGAACGATTTTTTGCTATTAAACAACTTTTGACCGGCATTGACGGCGTATCACACCGTGCGACCCATCCATGCGGCTTACGATCCGGGCTTGATGAGCGTCTTCCGGAACCACCGCCCGCTTGCCCTCGCCGCCGCCTGGCTCGCCACCCGCGCCCTGATGCTGTGGCTCCTCGCCCACGACGACCTCGCGCCGCTCGGCAGGGGCGGGGTGTCCAGCGAGGTGGGTCATCTGTACTTCCGCTGGTACGGCGTCCTGTCGCGGGGCGCGTTCCCGGTGGGCGACCGGCTGTGGCAGTACCCGCCGGGCGCCGGCCCGGTACTGCTGGCGCCCGCGCTGCTGCCGCGGCTGACGTACTTCACGGCGTTCGTGACGCTCACGCTCGCCGCCGACGCGGTGATCGCCGTCGCCCTCACGCGCGCGGGACGGCGGCCCGGCCGCAGTCTGCGCGGCGCCCGGCTGTGGGTGCTGGGGCTGCCCCTGCTGCTGCACCTCCCGCTCGCCCGGTACGACGTGCAGGTCACCGCCTTCGCCGTGGTCTCCCTGCTGACGCTCCCGCGCCGCCCGCGCGTGTCCGGCGCCTTCGCCGCGATGGGGGCCCTGGTGAAGGTCTGGCCCGCGCTGGCGCTCATCGGAACACCCCGGGGCCGCACCACCCGGGAGGTGTGGACATCGGCGGCGGTCAGCGCCGCCGCGCTGCTCGCCGTCCTCACGGCCGTCTTCAGCGGCCCGTTCGACTTCCTGCGCCAGCAGAGCGGCCGGGGTGTGCAGATCGAGTCCCTCGGCGGCACGGTGCTGGGCTTCGCGCGCCGCGCCGGATGGCCGGGGACGGTCCGCTACCAGTACGGCGCGATGGAGTTCGTCGGGCCGTACGTCGGCGCGGTCGCGGCCTGCTCGCTCGCGCTGACGGTCGCCGCGTTCGGGCTCGTGCTGCTGTGGCGGATGCGGGCACGGCGCTGGACGACGGCCACCCCGTACGACGCGGCGCTCACCGCCGTCCTGCTGTTCACCGTGACGAGCCGGGTGATCAGTCCCCAGTACATGGTGTGGCTGCTGGGCCTGGCCGCCGTCTGCCTGACCTCGCGGCACACCACGCAACGCCCGGTCGCCGCGCTGATCGTGGCGGCGACGGCGGTCAGCTCGGTGGTGTACCCGGTGCTGTACGGCGAAGTGGTGCGCAGCACCTGGACGGGCTGCCTGCTGATGCTCGTACGCAACGGGCTGCTGGCGACGGCGGCGGGAGTGTCGCTCGTACGGCTGTGGCGGTCGGGCCCGTCCACGACCGCCGGGGACCGCACCACGCCGACCAGGCGGGCGCACACTCCACACCGGATTCCCGCCGGGCTCCGAACAAGACAGTGACTGCCTCTTAACGGAGAATTACCCGCAATACTTACGATTCCGGCTCGTGGATCACATGAACCCTCACCAAGCGAAGGTCAGCGTCGTCGTCATCGGGTACGACGACGCCGCCCATGTTGCGGACGCCGTGCGCTCGGCGCTCGCCCAGGGGCCGGCCGTCCGCGAGGTGATCGCCGTGGACGACCGCTCGACGGACGGCAGCGCGGCCCTCCTCGACGCCCTCGCCGACGGGGAGCCTCGCCTGACGGTGATCCACCGCCGGACCAACAGCGGCGGCTGCGGCAGCCCGCGCAACGACGGCATCGACGCGGCCACGGCCCCCTACGTGATGTTCCTGGACAGCGACGACGTCCTGCCGCCCGGCGCGGCGGACGCGCTGCTCGCCGCCGCCGAGGAACACGACGTCCAGGTCGCGGCCGGACTGTGCGTGCGCCGCGAACTCCCCTCGGGCCGCGAGGTCCCCTGGGAAAGCAAGCTCTACACGCGGCCCACCCTGATATCCCGCCCCTCGCGGCGCCTCCGTCTCGCCCACGACACCCTGTGCGTCAACAAGCTGTACCGCACCGACTTCCTGCGCGAGCACGGCATCCGCTTCCCCGAAGGCCGCTACCCCTACGAGGACTTCGTGTTCACCGCGCGGGTGCTGGCCGCCGCGCCGCGCATGGCGCTGATCCCCGACACGGTGTACGTCTGGCACGTCCGGCGCTCCGCCGACCGCCTGTCCATCTCGCTCGACCGCGCCGACATCAGCAACTGGCGGGCACGGACCGAGGCGAACCAGGCGGCGTACGAGATCCTCCTGAACGCCGGGGAGAAGCAGCTCGCGCGGGCCGTGCACGCCAAGTTCCTCGACCACGAGCTGCGGATGTACACGCGCGAACTGGAACTGCGCACCCCCGAGTACCGCGGCGCCTGGTGGGACCTCACGCGCGCGTACCTGTCGACGTTCGACGCGGCCGACTTCACCGTCAATCCGGCCGCCCCCGGCCGCCTCGTCGCCCGCGTGATCCTCGCCTCCCCCGCCCCGCGCGACCTGCCCCGCCTCAAGGAGCTGGCGGCCCGGCCGGCCCGGCTGCTCCCGCCCTACATCCGCACGTCCGACGGCACCCCCGTCTGGTCCTCCGACCTCCCCCGGGTCACTCTGGAGCACTTCCTGGACCGGCCGGCCCACCTGCTGCCCGCCGCGGTCGACGCGGAACTGCGGCCCCGCGCGCGGGGCACCCTGCTGCGGCTGCGCCTGCACGAGCTGTACGGGCGGATGGCGGAGGCGGGTCCGGCCTCGGTGGACGTGGAGTTCATCCACCGGGAGGAGGGGCGGGTGGGCCTGGACGGCACGGCGCCCCTGGTGGCCGACCGTTACGGCGACACCTGGTCTGCGGAGATACCGGTGGACCTGTCGGCGCTGGGCGCGGGCACCTGGGATCTGCGCCTGGTCGTGCGCTTTCGCGACGGGTCGAGCCGGGAGGTGTCGGCGCACGCGCGCGGCGGCCCCGGCCTGCTGCGCCGCCGCGCGGTTCCGGACGTCCGCCAGGGCGTTCTCCTCGTACAGCCGTACCGGACGCACGCCGGGGCACTGGGCCTGCGCGCGGCGTCCGGTTGGCGAGGAATGACCGAAGTGGTGTCCCGAAGGCTCCGTCGCCTGCTTCACTGATACGCGGCCGCGGACGGGAGGACGCGACGCGCGAACGCGGACTCCGTACGTGCGCCCGCCCCTCCCCGACCGCACGGCACAGCACCGCACGACACAGGGCCGCGCGACACCGCACACAGAGCAGCACCACCACGGACTCACCCACGAGGGGAACGGCCGCACATGACCTGGCTGATCACCGGCGGCGCCGGCTACATCGGAGCGCACGTCGTCCGCGCACTGCGCGAGGCGGGCGAACAGGCCGTGGTGTTCGACGACCTGTCCACGGGGATCGCGGAGCGGGTGCCCTCGGACGTTCCCATGGTGGCCGGCTCGATCCTGGACGGCGAACTGCTGGCCCGGACGCTCACCGAGCACTCCGTCACCGGTGTCGTCCACCTGGCGGCGAAGAAGCAGGTCGGCGAGTCCGTGGAGCTGCCCCTGCACTACTACCGGGAGAACGTCGAGGGGCTGCGCGTCCTGCTGGAGGCCGTGACCGCGTCCGCCGTGTCCGCCTTCGTCTTCTCGTCCTCGGCCGCGGTGTACGGGATGCCGGACGTGGAACTGGTGACGGAGGAGACACCGTGCCTGCCGATGAGCCCGTACGGCGAGACGAAGCTGGCGGGTGAGTGGCTGGTGCGTGCGACCGGCCGCGCCACGGGTCTGTCCACGGCCTCCCTGCGCTACTTCAACGTGGCCGGGGCGGCGGCCCCCGAACTCGCCGACGTGGGCGTCTCCAACCTCGTCCCCATGGTCTTCGAGAAGCTGACGGAGAACGCCCCGCCGCGCATCTTCGGCGACGACTACCCGACGCCCGACGGCACCTGCGTGCGCGACTACATCCACGTGGTCGACCTGGCCGAGGCGCATGTGACCGCGGCCCGCGCCCTCCAGTCCTCCCCCGGCGCCCATCTGACCCTCAACATCGGCCGCGGCGAAGGTGTTTCGGTCCGCGAGATGATCGACCGCATCAACGCCGTCACCGGCTACGACTCGCCCCCGGTCACCACCCCGCGCCGCCCCGGCGACCCGGCCCGCGTCGTCGCCTCCGCCGACCGCATCTCCGTCGAACTGGGCTGGAAGGCCCGCTACGACGTCGAGGACATGATCACCTCGGCCTGGTCCGGCTGGCTCCGCCACCACCCGGGCGCAGCCCGGACCTGACCCCGGCCCGCCCCCTGAACTCCTTTCCCCAGCAGCCTTCTTGACGGTCGCCTCCTTCCTGGTGACCCCCTTCCCGCTCACCCCTCCTGCTCGCCCCGTCCCTCCCGTCGCCTTACGCTCGCCCCATGACCGCCACCGGCACCATCCTCGGCTCCGCGGTGGGCGACGCGCTGGGCGCGCCGTTCGAGTTCGGCCCGGAAGGCGCGTTCACGCGCCGCTTCCCGGCACCCGGGCAGGGCGGGGAGATGTGCGGGGGTGGTGGCTGGGACCCGGGTGAGGCGACCGACGACACGCAGATGGCCGTCCTGGTCGGCGAGTCGCTGCTCCGGCACGGCCGCCTCGAACTCCCGGACATGTTCGACCGGTTCAGGCGGTGGGCGGCGGCCGACCCGAAGGGCATCGGCCTCCTACGAGGACGCGGTGCGCGCGGCGATCGACCTCGGCGGCGACACGGACACCGTCGCGGCGGTGACGGGCGCACTCGCGGGAGCGGTCCACGGAGACGCCGCCCTGCCCGCCCACTGGACCGAACCACTGCACGTACCCCTGCCGAGTTCGGACGGACGGGTGCTACGAGCCCCCGAACTCACGGACCTCGCGGTCCGGTTGGCCGACCTCGCACACCGGCCGGCCGGGGAGTGGTCAGCCCCTGAGCACCGGCCCTGAGCGAATCGCGCTCGGCTCAGAGCGCCTTCAGCGCCGCCGCCGTCGCGCGGGCCAGGCTGGCCAGGTAGCCCTTCGGGACCTTGGGGCCGCGGACCACCACCGCGCGCCAGTACAGCGGGCCGGACATCAGGTCCAGCGCGAGTTCGACGTCGACTCCCTCACGGATCTCGCCCCGCGCGGTGGCCGAGGCGACGATCCCGCTCGACACCGACTGCTGGCCCTCCCGCAGCGCCTGCTGCATCGCGTCCGCGATCTCGGGGTTGCGGGCCGCCTCGGCCTGGAGGTCGGGGATGATCTGGCCGGCGACCGGGTGCCGCAGGGCGCGCGAGGTGACCTCGTACAGCAGCCGCAGGTCGCCCTCGAGGGAGCCGGTGTCCGGAGCGGGAAGCCCCTGGACGGCGACCGCCGAGACCAGGTCGAGCACGAGATGGAGCTTGGAGCGCCAGCGCCGGTACACCGCGGTCTTGCCGACCCCCGCGCGCCGGGCGATGCCCTCGATGGACATCCGGGCATAGCCGACGGACGCCAGTTCCTCGAAGACGGCCACGCGGATCGCCTCGGTGACATCCTCCCGGAGGACGGCCGCACCGGCGGGAGCCCGGCGACGCGGCGCCTTCCCGGCGGCAGGCGCGGGCGTGGTGGCACTCGCGGCTGTATCGGCGTTCGTCGTCATGCGAACCAGCATAGGGCGTTACGACGATACGGTTGCGTTCCGACGTCGATTGGGCCTACTCTCCCGTTACGACGATACGGTCCCGTTCCGACGCGCAGAAAACGGCAGGAAACGCCGTTGGAGATGCACGGAACGGGCCGCGCGCCCCCCACCCCCCGAGCGAAAGCAACGGATGTGAGCCAGGTTCTCAACACACCGCCCCCGACAGCGCCGCCGGCCTCCCCCGCCGACGACGCCGCGGCCCTCGCCGCCCGGTACGGCCTCACCGTCAGCGGCGCGCGCCCGAGCCTGCCCGCGTACGTCCGCCAGCTGTGGGCACGACGCCACTTCATCACCGCGTTCGCCACCGCCAAGCTCACCTCGCAGTACAGCGAGGCCAAGCTCGGGCAGGTGTGGCAGGTGATGACCCCGCTGCTGAACGCGGCGGTCTACTACTTCATCTTCGGTGTGCTGCTCGGCACCAAGCGCGGTGTGCCGGACTACATCCCGTTCCTGGTCACCGGCGTCTTCATCTGGACCTTCACCCAGAGCTCGATCATGGCGGGCACCCGGGCGATCTCCGGCAGCCTCGGCCTGGTCCGCGCCCTGCACTTCCCGCGCGCCGCGCTGCCGGTGTCGTACGCCATCCAGCAGCTCCAGCAGCTGCTGTTCTCGATGGCCGCGCTGGTCGTCATCCTGCTGTGCTTCGGCGTCCCGGTGAGCGCCTCGTGGCTGCTCGCGGTGCCCGTACTGGTGCTCCAGTTCACGTTCAACGCGGGCGTCGCGATGATCATGGCTCGCATGGGTGCCAAGACCCCGGACATCGCACAGCTCATGCCGTTCGTCCTGCGCACCTGGATGTACGTCTCGGGCGTCATGTGGAGCATCGACAAGGTGCTCAGCCACAGCAATCTGCCGCACTGGGCGATGGTCGCGCTGGAGAGCAACCCGGCGGCCGTGTACATCGACCTGATGCGCTACGCGCTGATCGACAGCTTCCACGCGCACCAGCTCCCGCACCACGCCTGGCCGCTCGCGCTGGGCTGGGCGGTCGTCGTCGGCGTCGGCGGCTTCATCTACTTCTGGAAGGCTGAGGAGACCTACGGCCGTGGCTGACATCATCGCGCAGGACATCCAGCAGCCGCAGAACGCCCAGAGCACGGCCGGGAACACCCCCGTGGCCGACGCCGAGCAGATCCCCACCGTCATCGCGGACCACGTCGACATCGTGTACCGCGTCAACGGCACCGGCGCCGGCCGGGGCAGTGCCACGGCCGCCCTCAACCGCATCATGCGCCGCGAGAAGACCGAGAGGGCGTCCGGCGTCCGCAAGGTCCACGCGGTGAAGTGCGTCTCCTTCACGGCGTACCGCGGCGAGGCCATCGGCCTGATCGGCACCAACGGCTCCGGCAAGTCCACGCTGCTCAAGGCGGTCGCGGGCCTGCTCCCGGTGGAGAACGGCAAGATCTACACCGACGGCCAGCCCTCGCTGCTCGGCGTCAACGCGGCCCTGATGAACGACCTCACCGGCGAGCGGAACGTCTACCTCGGCGGTCTGGCGATGGGCATGTCCCGCGAGCAGGTCAGGGAGCGCTACCAGGAGATCGTCGACTTCTCGGGCATCAACGAGAAGGGCGACTTCATCACCCTGCCGATGCGGACCTACTCGTCCGGCATGGCGGCCCGGCTGCGCTTCTCCATCGCGGCGGCCAAGGACCACGACGTCCTGATGATCGACGAGGCCCTCGCGACCGGTGACCGCTCCTTCCAGCGGCGGTCCGAGGCGCGGATCCGCGAGCTGCGCAAGACCGCGGGCACGGTGTTCCTGGTCAGTCACAACAACAAGTCGATCCGCGACACCTGCGACCGCGTGCTGTGGCTGGAGCGCGGCGAGCTGCGCATGGACGGCCCGACCGAGGACGTTCTCAAGGAGTACGAGAAGTTCACGGGCAAGTAGGCACGTGAGCGCCTGAGTACGCAGGCCGGTGAGCAGTGACTGAGGCGGAGCCGGAAATCGGCTCCGCCTCAGGTCGTTCCGCGCACCGACGGCCGCTCAGCGCTCCAGGAACGCGAACAGTTCCTCCCACATGCGGACGACCTCGTCCGTCGTGAAGCGCTGGACGTTCACACGCGCCGCCTCCCCCATGGAGTCCCGCAGGACCTTGTCGGACATCAGCGTGTCCAGCCGGCGGGCCAGTTCACCCGTGTTGCCGAGGGTGGCCAGCAGCCCGTCCTCGCCGTCCCGGACGATCTCGTGGACGCCGGGCGCGCAGTCGAAGGCGGCACACGGCAGCCCGGTGGCCATGGCCTCCATGAGGGCGAGCGGGAAGCCCTCGCCCCGCGAGGAGAGCACGAAGACCGAGCCGCCGCGCAGCGCGCCCGGCACATCGCTCGTCCGGCCCATCCAGTCGACGGAGTCGTCGAGCCCGAGGGCCGTGCACTGCTTCCTCAGGATCTCCTCGTCCTCGCCGGAGCCGTAGATCCGCAGCCGCCAGTCGGGCTGGCGCGGGGCGGCCTCGGCCCAGGCGTCGAGGAGCATGTCGATGCCCTTCTGGTCGGTCAGCCGGCCGACGCTGACGACGACGTTCTCCGTGCGCGGCGAGGGCACCTCGGGCACGAAGGGAATGGGGTTCGGCATGAAGGACGCGTTGTTCATGTCCTGCCCGATCCACAGGTCGGCGTCCTCGCGGGTGAGCGCCAGCATCCGGTCGACGTCGGCGTAGTGCTTCAGGACGCGCCTGAAGCGCGAGGTCGTCCGGGAGTACTCGAAGGACTCGTGGCTCATCCCGATGACCGTCAGGCCGTCGGTGTCGGCGAGTTCCACCCATTCCATGGCCCACACCTGGGTGACGATCACGACGGCGCCGGGCCGCGCGGCCCGGAACAGCGCGGTCAGCTCGGCGGCCCGCTCCCGCATGCCCGCCGCCCGCTCGGCGCGCAGCCTCCGCTCGGCGACGTCGAGCCGCCCCTTGAGTCCGCGCGCCGGTCCGACCCGCGGCGGATGGACGTCGTACAACGTCGTGGTGGGGTACGGGAGTTCGCCCAGTTCCTGGGGAACGGCGGGCTCGGTGACTCCCACGACGTGCACGCGGTGGCCGCGCTCGGTGAAGAGCCGGGCCATCTGGTGCGACCAGGTGGTCACCCCGCCCAGTTCGTCGACGCTGTTGGAGACGAAGAAGATGTCCCGCTGCGCATGGCCGGTCATCCACGCCTCCACTGTCCGAAGAACTGGTCGACGACACCGCGGGCCGCCGTCCCCTGGTCGTACTCGCCGAACTCGGCGGTGAACTGCTCACGCTTGGGCGCGTACTTGACGGTCTGTTCCTCCAGCGAGCCGAGCACCGCGTGCAGTTCGTCCTCGGTCCGCACCACGGGTCCCGGCGCCCGCTCCAGCAGGTCGAAGTAGGTGCCGCGGTCCTCGTGCACATACGCGTCGTAGTCGTACACGAAGAAGAACAGGGGGCGGTCGAGGAGGGCGTAGTCGAACATCACCGACGAGTAGTCGGTGATCAGCCCGTCGGCCAGCGCCAGCAGCGGGGTCATGTCGTGCTGCGCGGTGACGTCGACGACCCGGCCGCGCACGGACGGCGGGAGCACGACGTGGTTCAGGTAGTGGGAGCGGACCAGGAGGACGTAGCGGTCCCCGAAGGTGTCGGCGAAGCGCTCGACGTCGAAGGGCAGCTCGAACCGCCGCTGTCCGCTGTCGCGACTGCGGAAGGTCGGGGCGTACAGGAGGATCTGCTTGTCCTCGGGGATACCCAACTCGGCCGCCAGCGGGCCGCGTTCACGCCGCCCGTCGGCCTCCTCCCGCCGCCTCGCCCGCACGAGGGCGTCGTTGCGCGGGTAGCCGACCCGCAGCAGGGTCCGCTCCTGGAGCCGGAACGCCCGCGCGAGGGTGCGCACATCGTGCTCGGAGCGGATCAGGAACCGGTCGAAGCGGTCCAGCGTGCTCTGCTGTTCGGCCTGCTCCTCACGGGACTTGAGCTTCCACTCGGCCTCGTCGAAGCCCATCCGCTTGAGCGCGGAGCCGTGCCACGTCTGGATGTACGTCGTGTCCGGCCGCTTGGCGAGCTTCAGCGGGTAGCTCTGGTTGTCGACCCAGAACTCGGCCTGCGCGAGCGCCCTGAGATAGGGCAGCGACCAGCGGCGTACGAGGGTGGCGTCCTCCGGGAAACCGTCCGGACCGCCCGCGTGCGCCCAGACCGCCTGGAACTCCAGGCCCTGGCGGCGCATCTCCTCGTAGATCGCCCGGGGGCTGTCGCTGTACTGGCGGCCCAGGTGGCTCTCGAAGACGACGAGCCCCTTCCTGACGGGCAGTCGGCTGAACACCTCGTGGTAGAGGCGGATCTTGGTCTCACCCGAGGTGAGCTCCTTGCGCAGGGAACGGGCCTTGCGGTAGCCCGTCTTGGCGAGCGTGCCGGCCCGGCCGTGCACACCGCGCTGTACGAGGACGTTCGCCTTCTTGTCGGGGACCAGCCGGAAGGACAGGTGCCCGCGCGAGGAGACGACCGGTTCGATCCGGTCGGCGACCAGTCGGGTGAGCCGCGGCCGGACGGGCAACTGCCCGTCGGCCAGGTCGGGTTCGGCCGCGGTGAGCCGGGTGGTGGTGCGTACGCCGTCGACGTCGAGGTGAAGCCGTACGTCCCACACCGCGTCCACGATGCCCAGCGGCCGCACGGCGGTGAGGTCCGCCGACGTCTCCCAGCCGACGGACTCGCCCGCGTGCCACACGTTCGCCACGGGGAAGCGGAAGGTCTGGAAGCGCACCCCGGGACGGCGGGCGTAGAACTCCAGTTCCGCGGTGAGCCGGGCGCCGTCCGGGATCACACCGAGCGGGTTGGTGACGCGCCCGGCGAGCCGGACGGTTCCACCGCCGCTCTCGTACGAGGTCAGCGCGTTGCGCAGGAACATCTTGTCGACCGGCTTGACGTGATGGCCGAGGTCGGTGACGTCCAGGACGTGCCGCCCGAAGGGGTCGTCGAGATGCTCGGCGCACCAGTACACGCGGCCGTCGCGCTCGACGAGCGGGGAGGAGATCTTGTCGCGGTTGGCGAGCGTGTCCACGGCGGGCAGCAGGTTGTCCCAGTCGCTCACCTGGAGGAGATAGGCGCAGATGGCGTGGATGGGCTCGGCCTCGTCGAAGGCCGCGCGGTCGATCGACTCCAGGTACTGCCGGGCGATCGCCGCGAACTCCTCGCGGAAGGCGGCGTCGCGGAAGGGCAGTTCGCGCAGATGCAGTACGAGGTCGTGCTTGAGGAACTTGACGTCCTTGGCGAACTTCAGCTCCAGGAGCCCCTTGTCCGCCAGGAGCCGGTCGACCCGGCGGTGGATCTCCATGCGGTGCGTGAAGTTGGCGATCTCGTCACGCCGGTTGCTGATGGACTTCGCCGCCGCCTTGTCGGCGACCCTCCAGTCGTACACCCGGTTGGGGATCAGGGTGATGCGGCGGGCGGACGCGTACGCCTGGGCGGAGAACAGCAGGTCCTCGTAGTGGATGCCGACCGGGAAGCGCAGCCCCTCGTCGAGCAGGAACCGCCGGCGGTAGCACTTGTTGGTCGACAGCGTGTCGAAGACCAGCAGGTCGGGCAGCTCGGAGATCGACTCCAGGGTGCGGGTGCGCCCGTACAGCCAGGGGTACCACTTGACCTCCTTGCCGCTGCGCGAGTCGACGTGCACGCGCACGCACAGGCCGGAGACCAGGTCCGCGCCGGTGGCCTCGGCGGCCTCCAGCATGTTGCGGCACGCGTTGCGCTCCAGGACGTCGTCACTGTCGAGGAAGAGGAGGTAGGTGCCGCGCGCCTCGGTGATGCCGCGGTTGCGCGGGGCGCCGCAGCCGCCGCTGTTCTCGGGCAGCTGGTAGGCGCGGACCCGGCCGGGATGGGCGGCGGCCAGTCCGCGCGCCACCTCGTACGAGCCGTCGGTGCTCCGGTCGTCGACGACGACGACCTCGACGTCGTGCAGTGTCTGGTCCAGGACGGAACGGACGGCCGTGGGCAGCCGGGCGGCGTCGTTGTAGACGATGACGACCACGGAGACGGCAGGCCGCTCCGGCCCGGACCCGGCGGTCCCGGCCGCGGAGGCGGCGGGCTCGGGCCCGCAGGCGGACACCCCTGTCCCGGGCCCGGGGGGCTCCGTCCGGTGCTCGGACGGTCCGGTCCCGTGCCGGGAGGGCTCCGCCCCGGCGGCGAGCTCGGTCCCGTGCTCGGCGAACGCACGACGTTGATCCACATTCATCCTATTAATCGTAGACATCGCAACCCGCTTTGGGTTGCTATCGGCCGTTCTTCGCGTGTTGGAAGACCCACGTCCGGTACACCACGAAGCGGAAGGCCGAGGCCAGCACGATCGACAGCGCCTTGGCGATGTTCGAGCCGAGCGGGCCGCTCATTCCCAGGCCGTGATAGCCGAGATAGAACAACACGCTCTCCATGACGACGCCGAGCCCGCTGAACGCGAAGAAGAGGGCGATCTGGCGTCGGGTGCGCGAGGCCCGGTCCCGGTAGGCGAAGAAGCGGAAGCCGAGGTAGTTCGTCCCCATGGCGACACAGCTGGCGACGACCGTGGCGGCCATCGGGGGCCACTTCAGGCCGTGCAGCGCCAGGTTGAAGAAGAGGATGTTGACGACGACCCCGCTGCCGCCGACGACCGAGAACCGGGCCACTTCCAGGGCGAGGCGGCTGACCTTCCGGGCCTTCGGAGCCTTGGGGGCTCTCCGTGGGCCGATGACGGGCGGAGTCGCCACGGGGGCCCGCCTTTCGGTGAGGTGCACTGTCACGGGTCCGGATCCTCCACGCGTCTGTCCGTCCATAAAGCCGCCGGTCGGGCCGTCAGCCGAGCCAACCTTAAGCTAAATGTCCTATTTACCAGGTATAGGTAAATTACGAGCCGGAGTTTCGCCAGAGACCGGCAAGAAAGAACGACAACGGCCCCATACGCAACAAGGGCGCCCCGGGTCGTGATGACCCGGGGCGCCCCCGATCTCTTACCTCCCGGGCCTGTCGCCCGGGAACCACCGCCTAGGAATGCGTGCGCAACAGCGTCCGCATCGTCCGCATCGCCACCGACAGGTTGGCGAGGTCGAACGAGTCCGAGCCCTGGATCTCCTCCAGAGTGGTGCGGGCCCGCCCGAGGATCGCCGTGTTCTTCTCCTGCCAGGCCTCGAAGCGCTGCTCGGGAGTGGAGGTGCCGTTGCCCACCGCGAGGACATCCGCGGTGAGCGCCGCGTGGGCCGCGTACAGGTCCTCGCGGATCGACGCGCGGGCCATGGACTGCCAGCGGTCGGCACGCGGCAGCTCGATGATGCGGTCCATGAGCTTGGTGATGCCGAGACGGTCGGCGAGGTCGTAGTAGACCTCGGCGACGGCCATCGGGTCCCTGCCCATGCGGTCGGCCACCGAGACGATGTCCAGCGCCGGGAAGGCGGAGGAGAACCCGGCCACGCGGGTGGCGAGTTCGTCCGGCACGCCGGCGCTCGACAGCTCGTCGTAGATCTGCTGGTACCACTCCAGGTCCGTGCCGCGGAGCAGCTTGGGCAGCTCCGACCACACCTGCTCGACACCGTCGCTGAAGAAGGTGATCGTCTCGGCGAGCTGGAGCGGCTGCGGCCGGTTGTTGAGCAGCCAGCGCGTGCCGCGCTCGACGAGACGGCGCGAGTGCAGCCTGATCCGGGTCTGGACGTCGGCGGCGACGACATTGTCGAGCGCCTCCACCGCGTCCCACACCGCGCTGGAGTTGAAGATCGCGCGGGCCGCGGTCTGCGCCCGGACGATCTCCTCCAGCGAGGCACCCGTCTCCTCGCGGAGGCGGTGCAGGAAGCTCGTACCGCCCGTGTTGACCGTGTCGTTGACCAGGACGGTCGTCACGATCTCGCGGCTCAGCGCGTGCCCCTCGATCTGCTCGCGGAACTTGTCGCGCAGCGCCGTCGGGAAGTACGCGTGCAGCAGGCTCTGCAGATACGGGTCGTCGGGCAGCGAGGTGGCGAGCAGTTCGACGGAGACCGTGATCTTCGTGTACGCGAGGAGGACCGCCGTCTCCGGACCGGTCAGGCCCTGACCGGCGTTGAGCCGCTCGCGGATCTGCCGCTCGGTGGGCAGGAACTCCAGCGCCCGGTCGAGGTGCCCCTCACGGACCAGATGGCGGAGGAACCGCTGCTGGGCGTGGAGCATGCTCGGGGACTGGGCCAGCGCGTTGGCGATCGCCGTGTTCTGCGCGTAGTTGTTGCGCAGCACCAGGGCGCCGACCTCGTCGGTCATCTCGGCGAGCAGCTTGTTGCGCTGCTTGACGGTCAGATCGCCGTTGGCCACCACCGCGTTGAGCAGGATCTTGATGTTCACCTCGTGGTCGGAGGTGTCCACGCCCGCGCTGTTGTCGATGGCATCGGTATTGAGCTTGCCGCCCTGCTGGGCGAACTCGATCCGGCCGAGCTGGGTCAGCCCCAGGTTGCCGCCCTCGCCGACGACCTTGACGCGCAGGTCGCCGCCGTCGACGCGGATCGCGTCGTTGGCCTTGTCGCCGACGTCCGCGTGCGACTCGGCGGACGACTTCACATAGGTGCCGATGCCGCCGTTCCACAGCAGGTCGACGGGCGCCTGGAGGATCGCCTTCATCAGGTCGGCGGGCGTCATCTTCGCGGCGCCGGACTCCAGGCCGAGGGCCTCACGGACGTGCGCGTTGACCGGGATGGCCTTGGCGGTCCGCGGGAAGACGCCGCCGCCGGCCGAGATCAGGCCGGTGTCGTAGTCCGCCCACGAGGAGCGCGGCAGCTCGAAGAGGCGGCGGCGCTCGGCGTACGAGGTCTCCGCGTCCGGGTTCGGGTCGATGAAGATGTGCCGGTGGTCGAACGCGGCGACCAGCCGGATGTGCTCGGAGAGCAGCATGCCGTTGCCGAACACGTCGCCTGACATGTCTCCGACGCCGACCACGGTGAAGTCCTGCGTCTGGGTGTTGACGCCCAGCTCCCGGAAGTGCCGCTTCACGGACTCCCAGGCGCCGCGGGCGGTGATGCCCATCTTCTTGTGGTCGTATCCGGCCGAGCCGCCGGAGGCGAACGCGTCGCCGAGCCAGAAGTCGTACGCCTGGGCGACCTCGTTGGCGATGTCCGAGAACGTCGCCGTGCCCTTGTCGGCGGCGACCACGAGGTAGGTGTCGTCCTCGTCGTGCCGGACGACGTCGGCGGGCGGGACGATCTCACCGGCGACCATGTTGTCGGTGATGTCGAGCAGCGCCGAGATGAAGGTCCGGTAGCTGCGGATGCCCTCGGCCAGCCAGGCGTCGCGGTCCACGGACGGGTCGGGCAGCTGCTTGGCGACGAAGCCGCCCTTGGCGCCGACGGGCACGATGACGGTGTTCTTCACCATCTGCGCCTTGACCAGGCCGAGGATCTCCGTGCGGAAGTCCTCACGCCGGTCGGACCAGCGCAGACCACCGCGCGCGACCTTGCCGAAGCGCAGGTGCACACCCTCGACGCGCGGCGAGTACACCCAGATCTCGAACGCCGGGCGCGGCGCCGGGAGGTCCGGGATGGCGGTCGGGTCGAACTTCATGGAGACGTACTCGTGCGGCTTGCCGCCGACCGCGTGCTGGAAGAAGTTCGTGCGCAGGGTCGCCTTGATCAGGTGGAGGAAGGACCGCAGGATCCGGTCCTCGTCCAGTGAGGCGACCTGGTCGAGCGCGGCGTCCAGCTCCTCCAGCAGGGCGTCGGTCAGCTCGACACCGGCGCGCTGGCGCTCCGGCGACATCCGCGCCTCGAACAGCGAGATGAGCAGCCGGGTGGTGTGGACGTTGTTGCGGAGGGTGTCCTCCATGTAGTCCTGGCTGAAGGTGGAACCGGCCTGGCGCAGGTACTTCGCGTAGGCGCGCAGCACCATCGACTGCCGCCAGGTCAGTCCGGCGCTCAGCACGAGGGCGTTGAAGCCGTCGTTCTCGGCCTGTCCGGTCCAGGTGGCGGCGAAGGCCTCCTGGAACCGCTCGCGGCCGTCGTCGCCGAGGGAGTCGCCGTTGCCGTTCAGGGACTTGGGCAGGCGCAGACCGAAGTCGTAGATCCACGCGGTCGTACGGTCCGAGCAGCGCAGTTCGTACGGCCGCTCGTCGGTGACCTCGACGCCCAAGCGGTTCAGGGCCGGCAGGACCGCGGAGAGCGAGACCTGCTCGCCGGTGCGGTAGATCTTGAAACGGCGCTCGCCGGGCGCCGCGCCCACCGGCTCGTACAGGCTGAGCGCGAAGTCCTTGCTGGGCTCCTGGCCGAGTGCCTGGAGGTGGACCAGGTCGGCGACGGCGGAGCGCGGGGAGTGGTCGGCCTTGTAGCCCTCGGGGAAGGCGTTGCCGTACCGGCGCAGCAGTTCGGCGGCGCGCTCCTCGCCGCACTCGGCGGTCAGCGCCTCCGCGAAGCCGTCGGCCCAGGAGCGGGCGGCCTCGACGAGTCGCGCCTCGATGCGGTCCTTGTCGGAGTCGGAGAGCTGCGGGAGCTCGGTGCCCGGCTCGACGCGGACCACGAAGTGCAGCCGGGACAGGATCGACTCGGTGTTCCAGGCCGTGAAGTCGACGCTGGTGCCGTTGAGCTCTTCCTTGAGGATGTCGATGATCCGCAGGCGCACACCGGTCGTGTAGCGGTCGCGCGGGAGGTAGACGAGGGCCGAGTAGTAGCGCCCGTACTCGTCCTGGCGCAGGTAGAGCCGCAGCCGGCGCCGCTCCTGGAGGTACAGGACGGACGTGACGATCGCCCGGAGCTCGTCGGCGGGGGTCTGGAACAGCTCGTCGCGCGGGTACGTCTCCATGATCTGGAGGAGGTCGCGCCCGTCGTGGCTGTTGGGCGAGAACCCGGCACCGCGCAGGACTTCCTCGACCTTGCGGCGGACGACGGGCACCCGGCGCACGGACTCGGTGTACGCGGCGGAGGAGAACAGGCCCAGGAAGCGGCGCTCCCCGATGACGTCACCGTTCTCGTCGAACTTCTTGACCCCGACGTAGTCCAGGTACGAGGGCCGGTGCACGGTGGCCCGGCTGTTCGCCTTGGTCAGGATCAGCAGCTTGTGCTCGCGGGCCTTGGCGCGGGCGTCCGCGGGCAGCCGCTCGAAGGACGGGCTGACCGGGTGGCTGTCGTCGCCGCCGTGCGGCGGGTCGGAGCGCAGGATGCCGAGCCCGGTGCCGGGGACGGCGGCCAGCGAGTCGTCGTCGCGCAACTGGTACTCGCGGTACCCGAGGAAGGTGAAGTGGTCGCCGGAGAGCCAGCGCAGCAGCTCTCGGGCCTCCTCGACCTCCTGGTCGCGCAGATCGTCGGCGGTCGGCTCCTTGGGGAGCTCCTCCGCGATCCGCAGCGCCGCGTCGCGCATCTTCTCCCAGTCCTCGACGGACTCACGGACGTCGGACAGGACGCGCAGCAGATCGGCGGTGATCTGCTTCAGATCGGCCCGGTCGGTCTCCCGGTCGATCTCGACGTGGATCCAGGACTCGACGTGCGCGTCGTGCGGCAGCTCCTCGGCGGAGGGCCGCGTGGGCAGCACCTCGATGAGCTCGCCGGTGAGGTTGCGCCGCAGGACGAACTGCGGGTGGATGACGACGTGGATGCCGCGTCCCTGGCGGGACAGCTCGTTGGTCACCGAGTCGACGAGGAAGGGCATGTCGTCCGTGACCACCTCGACGACGGAGTGGCTGCAGGTCCAGCCGTTCTCCTCGACGGTGGGCGTGTGCACGCGCACGTTGGCCGTGCCCTGCGGGCGGTTCTCGGCCAGTCTGTAGTGGGAGAAGGCCGCTCCGAAGACATCGACCGGGTCGCGGTCGGTGAGGTCCTCCGGGGCCGTGTGCAGGTAGTAGCGCTGGAGGAACGCGAGCACGGTGTCCCGGTCGGGGGTGCCCTCGTCCGTCGTCCCAGTCGGTAGGTGCCCCCCGACCGGGCTGTTCTCAGCTACCCGGGCGGCCCGTTCGAGCAGCTCGGCCTTGGCTTCGTCCAGCTTGGTCTGCATTGTCCTCTGGCTCCTGTCGCGCGCCGTTGCGTGACGTTGAAGGAAGTACGGTCTCGTCGCTTCCGACGCAACGCCGTGACGCGGGGTGTCCGGTCTGCTTCGACGCTATGCCGCAAGGTGAGATGGGCGGAGGGGTATCGGCCATTCTCGACGCCCCCGGAGACTGTGACGCTGCTCTCGGCGACGTCCCTGCCCGGGGTGCCCTCGACGTACGGAGTGCGTTGCCGTGGGCGCTCGCCGCGTTTCCGCTCGCGCATACGGCCGTCGCCATGATCCCGTCCCGCCCGTGAAGATCAGCGATTGCCGCCCGGTCACGGATGTCGTCCGTGCGCTCCGGGCGCGGGGCGGGGGCGACGATGCCCCCGCGAGATATCGCGCTGATCACGCCACCAGGCTATCGCCCCCGACCCGGGGGTCGTCATGAGCCGCATGTGTACAAAACCGGGGGTGGAACTTTGACACTATGCACAGGGACGAATGGGGCGATGGCATGCAGTGCGGGCCGACCGCAAGCTACCGTCGTCCTACGGGCAGTGTTCTGCCCCTTGGCAAGTACCTCCCCCGGAGGCAGGTTGACCGGGACGGCGAACGGAACGCGCAAGGACGGCCGACGGGAGCGCAGCACCATGGCAGCGAAGATCCTCATTGTCACCGGCGACGCGGCGGAGTCACTGGAAGTCCTCTACCCCTACCAGCGCCTGCTCGAGGAGGGTTACGAGGTCCACATCGCGGCTCCCACCCGCAAGAAGCTGCAGTTCGTGATCCACGACTTCGAGCCCGGCTTCGACACCTACACCGAGAAGCTCGGCTACACCTGGCCCGCGGACCTCTCGTTCGCCGAGGTCGACCCCGGCGCGTACGTCGCCCTGGTCATCCCCGGCGGACGTGCGCCGGAGTACCTCCGCAACGACCTCGAACTCCGCAAGATCCTGAAGGCCTTCTTCGACGCGGACAAGCCGGTGGCCCAGATCTGTCACGGTCCCCTGCTGACCGCGGCCGTCGACAGCCTGAGCGGCCGCCGCGTCACGGCGTACCCCGCGCTGGAACTCGACATGCAGGCGGCGGGCGCGACCTTCCAGGACGCGGAGGCCGTCGTCGACGGCACGCTGGTCTCCGCCCGCGCCTGGCCGGACCACCCCGCCTGGATGCGCGAGTTCCTCAAGGTGCTGCGCTCTAAGGCCCCGGTGAACTGACGGGCGCGACGGCCCGGGGCGGCCGACCGTCCCGGCGCCGGGGCGACCGTCCCCGGGCCGGGCGCACCAGGGCCAGGGCACGGGCACGGGCCGAAGGTACCGGCCGAAGGCAGGTCGGGGCAGGTCGGTGAGGTCGTCGGTGAGGTCAGGGCCAGGCGCCTTGAGCGGGCCCAGGCCCGCTCCCCTCAGGCAGCCAGCCGCCCGGCCTCCTCGACCGCCTCTTCCAGGCTGTCCACCACGGGAACACCGGCCTCCTCCAGGCTGGCGCGACTGTGGGAACCCCCGGTGTACAGCACCGCCCCGGCACCGACATGCCGGGCGGCCAACGCGTCGTCCACGGCGTCGCCGATCACCACCACGCGGGCCGGCTCGACACCCGCTATGGCTCCGAGGTGTCGCACCATGTGCTCGGCCTTGCTGCCGCCGGAGGGCCCGGTCCGCCCGTCGACCCGGACGAAGTGCGGCTCGATCCCGAAGTCGCGCACCAGCGGGACCAGCTCCTCGTGCCCGTACATGCTCAGGAGGGACTGGCTGCGACCCGCCGCTCCCCACCCGGCGAGCAGCGCGGGCACCCCGGCGGTGAGCTCGCACGCCCTGCGGTGCTCGGCGTAGTACCGGTGGAAGGTCTCGTCCATGATCAGCCATTCGGCGTCCGTGGGCAGCCGCCCCATCAGACGCTCGTAGAACTTCGGCACGGGCACGCAGTACAGCGACCGATACCGCTCCAGCGTGATCGGCTCGAGCCCCAGCTCGGCGAACGCCGCGTTCGTCGCCCCGATGATCGCGTCATTGTCGTGGAACAGCGTGCCGTTCCAGTCCCACACAATGTGCGCGTTTCCTTGCTTCCCCATACAGGAAACGTACCCGCCACCACTGACAACACCTCATCGCGGGCGGGAACCGGGGGCGGCTACTCCCCGAGTCCGACCAGGCTGGGGATCTCCTGCGTGGCGAACCACAGCAGTACGTGGTCCTCGGCCCCGTCGACCACGAACTGGGCGTCGTCGTCCCCGACGTCCGCCGCGCCCAGCGCGCCCGCCGCCGCGGTCACGTCCGCCTCGGCGTCCACCGAGTCCACGTGTACGGCGGCCGCCTTGGACAGCGGCACGTCCTGGGAGACCCGCACCTCGCCGAGCGCCCCGGGATCGAGCCCCCGGTCGGGGTCGGCGGCCGCGGCCCGGTCCGGAACGTCGACGGCGACGACGACCCGGCGCCGTACGGCCCCCGGATCGACCGCCAGGAGTCGCAGCGAGGCCAGCGCGGCACGGCTCAGCGCCGCGTACTCCAGTTCCTCGATGTCGTCGGAGAGATACCACTCGCGCAGGGCGGGCGTGACCGCGTACGCGACGAACGGTCCCGCCTCCAGCTCTCCCGTCTTGTACGCCTCGGCGAGACCGGAGAGGGTCAGGGGGACGTAGACGCGCATGGCTGGCCGCTTTCGTAGTCGGGGCTCCGAGGGTCACGCAGTCCGAGCGCTCCGGGGAGGGCGGTCCCGCGCCTCCGGGGAGGGCCTTCAGGATACGTGCGGGCGTCCCCTTTCGAGGTCCCGGCCGCACCCTCCGTGGCGTCCACCCCGCGCCCGCGATTCACCCGGTACTCCCCTTCCCCGCCAAGGGGTCCGCCCCTCCCGGCAACCCTGATAGGTGAATTCTCCGGCCGCCGCGACGCGCGCCCGCCGTCCTTGCGCGGGCCCGCTCCCGCCTCGTACAAGATCTCCGACACGAAAGTTACCGACCGGTATCAATCGGCCCAACGACGATCGGGGACGACGTATGAACAAGGTGATGACCAGGGCAGGGCGCCATCCGGGCACCCGTCCGCCCGGCCGTCAGGACACCCGCCGCCCCGGCGGCGCCCCACCCCGCACCCCGGGCACAGGCACCCCCACCAGTCCCCCGAGCGGCAACCCGCCCCAGGACACGAACTCGTCCCCCGCGCACACCACGAGCGCCCTGGCGCCCTCACGGCCCCCGACCCACCCTTCCCCGTCAACGGGCCGCCCGGACGCGCCAGACCGGGCCCCGGACGGACCGAACATGGCACCGGGCAGGACGACAGGCCGACCGGACGCTGTACCGGACAGGGGTACTGGCCGACCGGACGCGGTGCCAGGCAGGGCCACAGGCCAGCCGGACGTAGTACCGGGCAGGGCCACGAGCCATGCGGCGGCGGAAGCGGCAGTGGCGAGGGCGGCGGCCGGAAGCCGATCGGCAGCGGCACTGGCCACCGGCGATCCGACGGCGGCACGCGGCGCGGGCCACCCGTCGGGGGGACCGGCGGGCAGCCGGTCCCTGGCAACGGCGCGCGGCGGGGCCCGGCCGCTCGCCACGACGTCCGCGGAAGCGCCTCGGCGCCCCGCTCCCCAGCCCCGCCCCACCGATGTCTTCGCCGAGCGTCTGCTGGCCGTACTGAGCGGTGCGCGCCCCGTTCACTGCATGCTCCGCCACACCGCGGGCCGCGCCTACGACGAACTGGCCTGGCTCGCCGAACGCGGCCCCCTTCGCACCCGCGGCGCCCGCCCCGTCGTACGGGACATCGGCTACTACGTCGCGCGCCCCGGCGCCGTCGAGGCCTTCGCCCGCATCGGCGCCGGCGACCAGCTCCGCGCCATGGCCTTCCGGCTGGAGCAGGGCCCCGACCTCCGCTGGCGCTGCACGGCGATCGAACTCGGCGGCCCCCGCATGCCCCGCCCGAGGGACTGAACGACTCCGGTCCGCGGCCTCGGGAAACGCGAAGGGCCGGACACCAGGTGCCCGGCCCTTCCGGCGTTACCGGTCGCGCGCGGCGGCAGTCGCCCGCCGCCCGCGACCCTCACTCACTTCTTGCGGCGCCGCGCGGCGCCCTTCTGCTGCTTGCGGCGCTCCGCGCGCGTGAGGCCGTCCGCCTCGGAGCGCACGGGCTCGTCGTCGCTGGCGAAGTCACCCTCGATGACGCCACCCTCGCCGTCCACGGTCGGCGCGGAGAAGTGCAGCCGGTCCGGCCGCTGCGGGGCGTCGAGCCCCTTGGCGCGGATCTCGGGTCGCATCCCGCCCGCGGGGACCGCTTCCTTCTTGGCGAGGGACGGCGCGGAGTCCTCGACCAGGACCTCCTCGACCTGCTGCTCGACCTGGACCTCCAGGTTGAACAGGTAGCCGACGGACTCCTCCTTGATGCCGTCCATCATGGCGCCGAACATGTCGAAGCCCTCGCGCTGGTACTCGACCAGCGGGTCCTTCTGGGCCATCGCACGCAGGCCGATGCCCTCCTGGAGATAGTCCATCTCGTAGAGGTGCTCGCGCCACTTGCGGTCCAGGACCGACAGCACGACCCGGCGCTCCAGCTCACGCATGATCTCGGAGCCGAGCTGCTCCTCGCGGGCCGCGTACTGGTCGTGGATGTCGTCCTTGATGGACTCGGAGATGAACTCGGCGGTCAGACCGGCACGGTCGCCTACCGTCTCCTCCATCTCGTCGACGGTGACCTTCACCGGGTAGAGCTGCTTGAAGGCGCCCCACAGCCGGTCGAGGTCCCACTCCTCGGCGAAGCCCTCGGCGGTCTCGGCCCCGATGTAGGCGTCGATGGTGTCGTCCATGAAGTGCTGGATCTGCTCCTCGAGGTCCTCGCCCTCCAGGACACGACGGCGCTCGCCGTAGATGACCTCGCGCTGCCGGTTGAGCACCTCGTCGTACTTCAGGACGTTCTTGCGGGTCTCGAAGTTCTGCTGCTCGACCTGCGACTGGGCGGACGCGATCGCGCGCGTGACCATCTTGTTCTCGATCGGCACGTCGTCCGGCACGTTCGCCATCGACATGACGCGCTCGACCATCTGCGCCTTGAACAGGCGCATCAGGTCGTCGCCCAGCGAGAGGTAGAAACGGGACTCGCCCGGGTCGCCCTGACGGCCGGAACGACCGCGAAGCTGGTTGTCGATACGCCGCGACTCGTGGCGCTCGGTGCCGAGGACGTAGAGGCCGCCGAGGTCCTTGACCTCTTCGAACTCCGTCTTGACCGCCTTCTCGGCACGCTCCATGGCCGCGGGCAGGGCGTGCGCCCACTCCTCGATGTGCTCCTCGGGGTCGAGGCCGCGCTGGCGCAGCTCCGCCTCGGCGAGGTCGTCGGGGTTGCCGCCGAGCTTGATGTCGGTACCACGGCCGGCCATGTTGGTGGCGACGGTCACGGCGCCCTTGCGGCCGGCCTGGGCGATGATCGGCGCCTCACGGTCGTGCTGCTTGGCGTTCAGCACCTCGTGCTGGATGCCGCGCTTGGAGAGCTGCTGCGAGAGGTACTCGGACTTCTCGACCGAGGTGGTGCCGACCAGGATCGGCTGGCCCTTCTCGTGCTTCTCGGCGATGTCGTCGACGACCGCCTCGAACTTGGCGACCTCGGTGCGGTAGATCAGGTCGGACTGGTCCTTGCGGACCATCGGCCTGTTGGTCGGGATCGGGACGACGCCGAGCTTGTAGATCTGGTGGAACTCGGCGGCCTCGGTCATCGCCGTACCGGTCATGCCCGAGAGACCGGGCATTTCCTTGCCGGTGTGGTCGTGGCGCTTGTAGAGGCGGAAGAAGTTCTGGAGGGTGATCGTGGCGAGCGTCTGGTTCTCGTCCTTGATGTCCACCCCTTCCTTCGCCTCGATCGCCTGGTGCATGCCCTCGTTGTAGCGGCGGCCGGCGAGGATACGGCCGGTGTGCTCGTCGACGATCATGACTTCGCCGTCGATGACGACGTAGTCCTTGTCCTTCTTGAACAGTTCCTTCGCCTTGATGGCGTTGTTCAGGTAACCGACGAGCGGGGTGTTCACCGACTCGTACAGGTTGTCGATGCCCAGCCAGTCCTCGACCTTGGCGACGCCGGGCTCGTGGATGGCGACGGTGCGCTTCTTCTCGTCGACCTCGTAGTCGCCGGTCTCCTCGATGCCCTTCAGGGAGTTGCCGGCCTCACCCTTCTTGAGGCGGGTGACCAGCTTGGCGAAGTCGCCGTACCACTTGGTGGCCTGGTCCGCCGGACCGGAGATGATCAGCGGCGTACGGGCCTCGTCGACGAGGATGGAGTCGACCTCGTCGACGATCGCGAAGTTGTGGCCGCGCTGGACGAGCTCGTCCTGGGCCCACGCCATGTTGTCGCGCAGGTAGTCGAAGCCGAACTCGTTGTTCGTGCCATAGGTGATGTCGCACGCGTACTGCTCGCGGCGCTGGGCCGGAGTCATGTTGGCGAGGATGCAACCGACCTCGAGGCCGAGGAACTTGTGGACGCGGCCCATCATTTCGGAGTCGCGCTCGGCCAGGTAGTCGTTGACCGTGATGAGGTGGACGCCGGCTCCGGAGAGGGCGTTCAGATACGCGGGCAGGGTTCCGACGAGCGTCTTGCCCTCACCGGTCTTCATCTCCGCGACATAGCCGAGGTGGAGCGCGGCGCCACCCATCATCTGCACGTCGTAGTGACGCTGGCCAAGGGCGCGCTTGGCAGCCTCACGGACGGTGGCGAAAGCCTCGGGCAGCAGGTCGTCGAGGCTTTCGCCGTCGGCGTACCGCTGCTTGTACTCATCGGTGAGGGCCCTCAGCTCGGCGTCGGAGAGGTTGACGAAGTCCTCTTCGATGGAGTTGACCTGGTCCGCGATGCGGTGCAGTTTGCGCAGGATCTTGCCTTCGCCTGCACGCATGATCTTTGAGAGGACGGACACGGGGGTTTGTCTCCTTGCCGGTCGGGCCTGGGACGGTCGGTTTCAATGACAGTTTCAAATCACAGCTTGAGCAACGGCCATCGTAAGCGAGGACCGCACCACGCCGGGAGGCCTGCCCGTGACAGCCACTAGGACAACGGGCAGGGGTTGCCGAAGGTGCCGCAATCGCACAGCGAAAAGTAGCGAACCGCTCACTCAGGGCAAAGGAATGGCGTCCTTCGGGATGCCCGAGCAGAATCGGCCGATGGACCCCGTCACGCTGACCACCGACCGTCTCCTCCTGCGCGCCGTGGGAGTGGACGACACCGACGCCGTCTACGAGGCCGCCCAGGATCCCGATATCCAGCGCTGGACGACGATCCCGTCGCCCTATCTGCGTGAGCACGCGACCGGCTTCACGGACCAGATAGTGCCCGAGGGCTGGGCGGACGGCTCCGCCTTCGCCTTCGGTGTCTTCCTCCCCTCCGGGGAGTTGGCGGGAATGGTCTCCATCACCATGCGGTCCCTGGGCGTCGGCGAGGTCGGCTACTGGGCGACGAAGGAGCACCGCGGCAACGGCTACACCGCCGAAGCCGTCGTCGCCGCCTCCCGCTGGGCCTTCACGGACCTGTCCGTCGACCGCGTCGAATGGCGTGCCGAGGTCGGCAACACCGGTTCCCGAGCGGTCGCCGAACGCGCCGGCTTCACCATCGAGGGGACCCTCCGCTCCGCCATCAACAACAAGGGCGTACGCAGGGACTGCTGGGTGGGCTCGCTGCTCCCCTCGGACCTGGGCCTCCCGTCGACGGCGCCGTACCTGCCGGCCAGGTGAGGGCCGTACCGGCTCCCGGGGGCGGGTCCCGCCGTTCCCGTCCGAGCCGGCTCCCGACGCCGGGTCCGGCACCCGCGCCGACGCGGTCGCCCCGCCCGTCCCCCGTTGTCAGTGGCACCGCCTAACGTGTGGGCATGACGAGTCTCCCGCGTCCCACCACCGAACTCTCCGCGGACGAAGCCCGCCGCATCGCCCTGCGGGCGCAGGGTTTCATGGGCGCCCCTGATCGCAGGGCGGGCGTCCGCGGAGTCCTGCGGCACCTCGGCGCGGTCCAGCTCGACACCATCTCCGTCCTCGCCCGCTCGCACGAACTGATTCCGTACGCCCGTCTCGGCGCCGTCGGCCGCAAGACCGTCGAGCAGGCCTACTGGACGTCCACACCGCCCGCCGACACACCCCCGGCGCCGCACGCGTTCGAGTACTGGTCCCACGCGGCCTGCGTCCTGCCCGTGGAGGAGTGGCCCCACTTCGCGTTCCGCCGCCGCGCCTACCGTGCCCGCCCGCACTGGAGCCACGACCTGCCCGACGGCGCCTACGACCAGGTCGTCAAGCAGCTGCGCGCCGAAGGGCCCCTCACGGCCACGGACTTGGGCGGGGCGAAGAAGACCAGCGAGTGGTGGGACTGGTCGGGCACCAAGGTCGCCGTCGAGCGCGCGCTGATGTACGGCGAGGTGGTGTGCGTGGAGCGGCGCGGCTGGAAGCGGGTCTACGACCTCGCGGAGCGCGCCATCCCGAAGCAGCTGCTCCATGACGAGCTGGACGACAGGGAGTGCCTGCGCCGTCTCGTCCGCCTCGCCGGACAGTCCCTCGGCGTCGGCACGCGCGCGGACATCGCCGACTACCACCGCCTCAGGCTGGAGCAGGTCGACGCGGTGGTCGCGGACTCGGGCCTGGTCCCGGTGACGGTGGAGGGCTGGGGCAGGTCCGCCGCCGGAAAGGGCGGTGCCAAGAGTCCCGGCGGAAGACCGGCGGGAGACGCGTGGGCGGACCCGCTGGCGCTGGAGACGGCCCCGCGCGGCCGCCACCGTACGACGCTCCTGTCGCCGTTCGACTCCCTCGTCTGGGAGCGGGCGCGCACGGAGCGGATCTTCGATTTCACGCACCGGCTGGAGGCGTACACGCCCAAGCCGAAGCGGATCCACGGCTACTTCGCGATGCCGGTCCTCGCCGGCGGCCGGCTCGTCGGCCGGGTGGACCCGGCCCGGGAGGGCCGCACGCTGGTCGCCAGGCAGGTCACCCTGGACGGCGCCAAGGCGGTCCCGGCGGTGGCCCAGGCCCTGGCGGAGGCCGCGAGCTGGGTGGACTGCACGGATGTACGGGTGGAGCGGGTGGACGCCCCGGACCTGCGCGAGCCGCTCGTCGCGGAACTCGTCAGCATTCTGGGGTGACGCGGGGCGGCGTCCCGGGGTGTGATGCCTCGGGATGCCTCGTGGGGTCCTCGCGTGACGCCCGGCGGCGCCTTCGGGTGACGCCTAGCGGATCTCGAGGATCTTCTCCCGCATCGCGTACACCACGGCCTCCATCCTGGAGTGCAGCTGCAGCTTCTCCAGGATGTTGCGTACATGGTTCTTCACGGTGTTCTCGGAGATGAACAGCTCCTTGGCGATGTCGCGGTTGTTCATCCCCGTGGCCACGAGCTTGAGGACCTCCAGCTCGCGATCGGTGAGCCGCGGCGCGGGCACCAGCCGGCGCTCGTCCGTCCGCTGGATCATCGACTTGAACTCGGTGAGGAGTTTCGACGCCATCGAGGGGCTGATCTGCGACTGTCCGTCGGCCACCGCCCGAATGGCCGTGGCCACCTCGTCCGTGGAGATCTCCTTGAGGAGGTACCCGGTCGCACCCGCCTTGATCGCGTCGTAGAGGTCGGCCTCCTCGTCGCTGATCGTCAGCATGATGATCTTCGCGCTGGGGGCCACCTCCTTGATGGAGGTGCACGCCTCGATACCGCCGCGCTTGGGCATCCGTACGTCCATCAGCACGATGTCGGGCAGCAGGTCGGCAGCCTTGTCGACCGCCTCCGCCCCGTCCCCCGCCTCACCGACGACCTGGATGTCCTCCTCGGCCGCGAGCACGATCTCCAGACCACGGCGGAAGAGGGCGTGGTCGTCCACGACAAGGACCCTGATGGGCTCCTTGCGTGAAGTGCCCGCGTCCAGGCCGGTGGCGACGACTCCGCCGTCGGCATCACCGGCACGCATCGGTCCGAAGCTGTCCGCCATCGTTCCTCCCCCTGAAAGCCGTGGCCTGTGTTTCCGTGCCATCGCCAACCCAAGGCAACGGCCCACCGGTTGGGCCGGTCCGGCCATGATTCCATGTCCGGACGTCGGCGGGGTGACGGAGCGGGACGTGAAGTGGTCGCACACCGGTGCCCCTGGGGGCGCACTCGCGCTCCAGGGGCACCGGCTCAGCCGTTACCGGGGACGGCCGGTCAGCCGCCGAGCGCGCCGCCCGGCGCGTCCGCTCCGCCCTGGGTGACCATCGGGTCCGTGCTGAGGTGGATGACACCGTAGTCGTACGCGTGCCGCCGGTAGACGACGCTGGGCTCCTTTGTCTCGGAGTCGACGAAGAGGTAGAAGTCGTGCCCGACCAGCTCCATCTCGTAGAGCGCCTGGTCGAGCGTCATCGGTGCGGCCACGTGGGTCTTCTCGCGGACGACACAGGGGCCTTCGCCCATGATCTCGAGAGAACCGATCTTCTTTGTGGGCACGGCGTCCGGCTCCTCGTCGTGGACGACGCTGCCGTTGCCGTTCAGGGTCGCGGCACCAGGGACGACGTCGGCGACCTCGGCCGCCGAGATCCTGCCGTTGCCACGGCGGGTGTAGCGCTTGTCGTGCTGCTTGCGCAGCCGGGCCTCCAGCTTGTCCGCGGCCAGGTCGAGTGCTGCATACGCGTCGCTTGCCGCTGCCTCCGCCCGGATCACCGGCCCGCGGGAGTGGAGCGTGATCTCCACCCGGTCACTGCGGTCGGCCTGTCGGGGGTTGGGCTCCTTGGACACCTCGACGTCGAGGCTGATCACCTTGCCGTCGAGCTTCTGGATCTTCTCCAGCTTCAGCTTCTCGGCCACGTGCTTGCGGAACCGCTCGGGCACCTCGGTCTTGCGGCCCTTGACGACGATGTCCACGCAGAACTCCGTTCCCGGATAGCCCCGCTCCACTGGCGGAGCATCTCCCTTTTGCACCAGGCTCCGGTGAGCCCCGGAACCTCGGACTCGGTGACTTTCACCTCCTCCTCCCCCAAGGACAAGATCTCCACCCCACCGATGCGGGTGATTGCTGAAAACCCACGGTTCGGCACTCGGATGCGCGAGGTACGGCCTGCGCCATTGCCTCACAACCGAACATATCTCGCCCGGACGGATGACGTCACCCTCTACTGATACGTACCTCCGTTCAGGTGAATTGACCCACTCATTACCTGCAACGATGCAAGTTCTCGGTCAGTTCCAGTTTATTTCGAAGGCGTCCGGCGGTGCAGCGACCACAGCCGAGCAGACCGCTTCACCGCTTGTTCCTCCGGCCTGCTCCCTACCCGCGATTCGCCCGTACACCTCCGCCCGCCCCCTCCTCTCACCCGTCCACCGCAGCGCCCGCGCACCCGACTGTGCGACCCGTACGGCACGCGCCGCCTCCGCCAACGACGCCCCTGTCGTCATCAGGTCGTCCACCAGCACGACCCGGCCCCCTTCGGCCAGCAGTCGCTCGCCCCCGGCCACGACCTCCAGGGCGCCCTCCAGATTCTCCAGCCGCTGCCGGGAGTCCAGCCCCGACTGGTCGGCCACGGCACGCCGCTGCCGCAGCACGGCGAGCACCCGGGCGGGCGTTCCCGTGCGTCGCAGCTCGCCCGCCGCCGCGAGCGCGATCCGTCGCCCCGGATCATGTCCCCGCGCCCGAACCGCCCGCCGCGCGGACGGCACGGGTACGAGCAGCACGGGCCCGTATCCCGTCCCCGTCGCCCGAATCACCGCGCCACCGGTGTCCGGCCTGTCCCTCTCACCCCACGCTTCCCCCTTCCCGAGCCTCAGCCGCCCCTCCGGAGCTGTCGGCCGCCTGGCCGGACCAGGACGTCGTACCGGCCCCAGACCCGCCCGCACAGCCCCGGCGAGGGCCGCTCCCAAGGGTGCGGCCAGTGCCAGCGCACCCCGTTCCTTGTGGGCGAGGAGCGTGGCCCGCACCTCGTCCTCGTAGGGGGCCGCCGCGTGCACCACGGGCAGCCCCATCGGCTCGGGCACCGGTCGCACCCGGCACGGAGCGGCCCCGCTCAGGGCGGCACGGCACTCCGGGCAGAGCACCGTGCGAGGCCTCCCACAGCCTCCGCACTCGGCCGGCAGCACCAGATCCGTGAGGTCCTGCCACCACCCCCGCATGGCCACCACTGTGCCAACGCCCGGCCCGCTCGGCCACCCCTGTGGAAAACCACCTGTGGACAACTCTCGGAGCGGCCCTGCGCGGTCGTACGACAGGGCGGAGGACGGAGGAATGGCAGGGCGGAGAACCGCAGGGCAGGAGGACCGCACGGCCGGAGAACGGCACGGCGAGAGGACGGCACGGCGGACACGGACCCGCGAGATGCGTATGCGGCCCGCCCCGGAAACGGCGGTGGACCCGCCCGGAAACCGGACGGGCCCACCGCTGAGCCGAGGGACACACGGCGCTACCCCGGATAGACCGGCGCCGTCCCGTCCTGGACCACCTTCTGCCACTGCTCCCCCGCCGACAGCCGCACGATCCCGTCCGTCTCCGAGTGCGCCACCAGCGGCAGCTGCTCGTCCTCGGACGCGGCGATCTCCTTGACGTTGGCCAGCGCGGAGGGCGAGGTGCCCAGCGGGGTGGAACCGTCGACCTGCACGTACTGCATCTGCTGCACGCCGCCCTTCTCGCTGCCGACCACCACGAGGCGGCTGTCACCGGCCCAGGACATGGCCGTGACCTCCTCCAGCTGGGGCGCCACGGAGCGCGGTTCGAAGATGTACGCGCCTGCGGGCTCCCCGGGCTTGGACCGCTCGATACGGCCGATCTGCAGCGAGCTCTTGCCGTCCTTCTCGACGATCAGCGCGATGCGCACGCCGTCGGCGGCCACCCGCACCGCCTCGACGCGCCCGTCGAGCTCCGGCGCCTGCACGACGATGGGCTCGCCCGCGCCCTTCTGCAGCAGAAGCAGCCGGGGGTTCTTCGGATCACGGTCGGCCACCCACAGGTCCCCCCGCGCGTCCCAGCTGGGCGTCGTCAGCCGGTCGTCGGCCGTCCTGCCCTGGCTGCGCAGCACCGGCTCGGCGAGCGAACCGCCCGAAACCAGCGACCCGACGTACAGGTTCCGGCCGTCGGCCGACACCCCGGCCGCGCTGCTCTCGTCCCGCGACACCGCGGCCGCCCGCAGCTTCTTGTCGCCCTCGCCCAGCGCACCGGGCACCGGCTCGGGCTTCTTGTCACGGTTGCCGCCGGGCATCCGTACGAGCCGCTGGTCGTGGTCGATGAAGTACTGGTACTCCGGGTGCTCGCCCGTACCGTGCGAGGCGACGCTCTCGGCCCCGGCCTTGTTCAGCACGCACAGCTGCGAGCCGTTCGACCTCTGGAGCTCCACCTCGTCGACGCCGGTGGGGGTCAGATCCCGCAGGGTGAGGAGGAGCTGGGCCGCCATCTGCCTGCACTGGGAGCTTCCGACCCGGTCGGCCTTCGCGTTCAGCGGCACCGTGACGCTGTTGCGGTCGTCAGGAGACAACGACACATCGCTGTTCTTCAGTTCCGTGCCCGAGGGGAAACTCGACCTGACCACCGGGTCCAGCCAGCTCGTGGGCCCCTTCAGGAGCGCGCGCACGATCTGCGTCATCGGGTCCACCTGCGCGCGCACGTAGACCGGGTCGGCGACGGTCCCCAGGGGACGGCCGCTCCCGGAGGTCCCGTTCGACGCGTAGAAGTACTTGTTCACGGACACGTAGTTCCGCTGGAAGTCGGACGTGCCCATCACGACGCCCTGCGGCAGCCCGTCGATGCGCCACTGCTTGTTGCTCTTCAGCTTGGTCAGGTGCACCGATCCGCTGTACGCGCCGGAGTCGGGCCCGTACGCGTGCCGGCCGTCGACCGTGGCGACCTTGCTGCCGTTCAGCCGGAACAGGGCGTCACCACTGCCGTCCTTGGTACCCGAGGGCATTCCCGCAGGCTCCGGCGCGTCCGCGAGGACCGTCGTCGAGCGGTACGGATCCCACGTCTTGCGCGCGCTGTCGGTGAGGTACTTGCCGGCCGTCTCGTACTTGGCGTCGTCGCTGGTCAGCGCCTCCAGGAAGCCCTGCACGATCTGCGCCGCCGAGGCGCCGGGATGCGGCGGCATGGCGTAGACGCGAACCTGCGAGTCCTGGCGCGGTGTGGACTCCACCCCGCGCAGATCCCCGCTGTCCGGCATCGAGGCGCACCCCGTCAGCAGCAGGGCTCCACAGCCGAGATACACCACGACGCGCACCGGACGGCGTCCGCGGACGCCGCTCCCCCCGCGGTCAGCGCCCACGAAATGCCTCCCCATGTCCGAGCTCCTCCGGCGTCTCGCCGTCCCGCCCCCGCTCCTGCGCGGTCCGTTCCCGGCCGGTGCCGGATGTCTCCTCCTGGCGGCGCAGCGCCCCGGCGGGCCGGGGCACCACGCGGGCGCCGTTGCCCGGCAGCGCCGTCGGATCGGCCGTGGGCGAGGCCCCGGCCAGCCGTGGGGCCATGGCCCCACGCGGCGGTATCGGAGCCGTCGCGGCCCCGGGCTGCTGCACGGGAACCGTGGCCAGCTTCGTACCGCCACCGTGCGGCAGGCCGGCGTCGTCGAGTCCGCGGTTGCGCCGGGAGTCCTTGGGCTCCAGCGGTATCGGCGATCCCCTGAGCGGCTCGTCGGCCGTCCGCGGCAGGGTCAGCCGGAACTGCGAACCGCCGCCCGGCTCGCCCCAGGCCTGCAGCCAGCCGCCGTGCAGCCGCGCGTCCTCCAGGGCGATGGACAGCCCGAGACCCGTGCCACCGGTGGTACGCGCGCGTGCCGGGTCGGCCCGCCAGAAGCGGCTGAACACGCGGGTCGCCTCGCCGGGCTTCAGCCCGACGCCGTAGTCGCGGACCGCGATCGCGACCGCTCCGCCCGCCGCGGCGAGCTTGACGACGACGTCCTTGCCCTCGCCGTGCTCCACGGCGTTGACGACGAGGTTGCGCAGCACCCGCTCGACCCGCCGGGCGTCCGCCTCGGCGATCAGCGGCTGCTGGTCACCCTTGATGCGTATGTGCGTGCCCTTGCGCTCGGCGAGCGGCTCGGCTCCGCCGACCACCCGTCGTACGACTTCCCTGAGGTCGATCGCGTCGGCCTCCAGCGCCGCGGCGCCCGCGTCGAACCGGCTGATCTCCAGCAGGTCGGCGAGCAGCGTCTCGAACCGGTCCAGCTGGTCGGCGAGGAGTTCGGCCGACCGCGCGGTCACCGGGTCGAAGTCCACGCGCGCGTCGTGGATGACATCGGCGGCCATCCGCACGGTGGTCAGCGGTGTGCGCAGCTCGTGCGACACGTCGGACACGAACCGCCGCTGCATCCGCGAGAGGTCCTCCAGCTGCTGGATCTTCAGCTGGAGGTTCTGCGCCATCTTGTTGAAGGCCTCGCCGAGGCGCGCGATGTCGTCCTCGCCTGTGACCTTCATACGTTCCTGGAGGCGTCCGGCGGAGAGCCGCTCGGCGATCCCGGCCGCCATCCGCACGGGTGTGACGACCTGGCGCACCACGAGCCAGGCGATGGCCCCGAGGAGCACCACGACGAACAGTCCGGCCGTCGCGAGCGTGCCCTTGACCAGGCTCAGCGACTTCTCCTCCTGCGTCAGCGGGAAGAGGTAGTAGAGCTGGTACGCGTCACCGTTGGGGTCGTTGACCTGCTTGCCGATGACCAGCGCCGGCTGGGATTCCCGGCCGTCCTTGTAGACGACACGGGTGTAGCTCTGCGCCGCCGCCGTGGTCCTGTCGACCCGGGCGCGCAGGTTCTCGGGCACGCTGACCGTCGGGTCGACCTGACCCGAGTACCGCGGCGCGAGGCCGGCGCTGCCGTCGCCCGACGCGGTGGAGTTGAGCGTCACCACGTCGAACGCGCCCTGCCCACCGCTGGACAGGGACACGACGAGGTCGGTCATCCACTGGCTGACGTTCTTCGACGGGCGGCCGTCGGCGCTCGTACCGTCGTCGCCGTTCGCGGTCGCCGCCGAGTCCGCCTTCTGCTTGGCCACCGAGAAGCCACCGGTGGCCTGGCTCTGCGAGGCCCTCACCTTGGCGTCCAGCAGGCCGTTGCGCACCTGCCCGATCACGACGAAGCCGAGCAGCAGGACGACGCCCATCGACATCAGCAGTGTCGTCGCGACGATCTTGAGCTGGATGTTGCGCCGCCACAGCCGCATCACGGGCAGCAGCGGACGCCGCACCCAGCGTATGAGCAGCCGGAGGACCGGGCTGCCCTGGACTCCGCCCTGGAGCAGCCCGCCCTCGAAGAATCGTTCCCAGCGGGAGCCTGTCATTTTCCGGCCGACAGGCCGCCCCGAACGGTCCCCCTGCTCAGCGGGCGCCGAAGCGGCACTGTCCCGTGACATGTCAGCTCGGCCCTGCCTTGTAACCGACACCTCGGACGGTCACCACGATCTCCGGGCGCTCCGGGTCCTTCTCGACCTTGGAGCGCAGCCGCTGGACGTGCACGTTGACCAGACGGGTGTCCGCCGCGTGCCGGTAGCCCCACACCTGCTCCAGGAGGACCTCACGCGTGAACACCTGCCACGGCTTGCGCGCCAGAGCGACCAGCAGGTCGAACTCCAGCGGCGTCAGCGCGATCGACATGCCTTCCCGTTTCACAGAGTGACCGGCGACGTCGATGACGAGATCGCCGATCGACAGCTGTTCGGGTGCCGGTTCCTCCGAACGGCGCAGCCGCGCCCTGATCCGCGCCACCAGCTCTTTTGGCTTGAACGGCTTCACGATGTAGTCGTCGGCGCCCGATTCGAGGCCGACCACGACATCGACGGTGTCGCTCTTCGCCGTGAGCATCACGATCGGCACCCCGGACTCCGCCCTGATCAGGCGGCACACCTCGATACCGTCCCGTCCGGGCAGCATCAGGTCCAGGAGCACCAGGTCGGGCTTGGCATCGCGGAAAGCGGCCAGCGCTTTGTCGCCGTCGGCTACGAAAGACGGCTCAAAACCTTCACCACGCAACACAATGCCGAGCATCTCGGCCAGTGCGGTGTCGTCATCGACGACAAGGACTCGTCCCTTCATAAACGACATCATCCCATTAACTAAATCGTTACCTGGCGTGACAAGTCACACAGCTCGGCGAGAGCCTCAGCCGTCACGGGCGAAACAACGCCCTCTTCGGTGACGATCGCCGTGATCAACTCCGGCGGCGTCACGTCGAACGCCGGGTTGTACGCCTGGGTCCCCAGGGGTGCCACAGGTATACCTCCTCCCGGCTCCACCCCCGCCACCGGCACCTGTGGAGCTGTGATCTCCGTCACTTCATGACCGGCGCGCTGCTCGACCTCGATGGATGCTCCGTCGGGCGTGTCCGGATCGATCGTCGTCACCGGCGCCACCACGATGAACGGCACATGGTGGTACCTGGCCAGCACCGCGAGCGGATAGCTCCCCACCTTGTTCGCCACCGAACCGTCGGCCGCGATGCGGTCGGCCCCGATCAGCACCGCGTCCACCTCCCCGGCCGCGAACAGCGAGCCCGCCGCGCTGTCCGTGAGCAACGTGTACGCCATCCCGCTGCGAGCGGCCTCGTAGGCCGTCAGACGGGCACCCTGCAGCAACGGCCGCGTCTCGTCCACCCAGAGCCGCCGCAGCTGCCCCGCCCGGTGCGCCGCGAGCGCCACGGCGAACGCCGTGCCCTCCCCGCCGGACACCAGTGCCCCGGTGTTGCAGTGCGTGAGCACCCGGTGTCCGCCGCCCGGCAGCAGCTCGTCGAGCAGCGCCAGCCCGTGCTCGGCCATGCGTGCACTGGCCTCGGCGTCCTCCCGGTGCAGCGCCCGCGCCGCGGCGAGCGCCGCGGCGGCGGCCGCCTCCTCGTCACCGCCTCCGGCGAGCGCGGCCCGGTGGGCCGCCTGCGCCCTGCGCACACCGACCCCGAGGTTCACGGCGGTCGGCCGGGCACCGGCCAGCGCACGGGCTGCCTCGTCCACGTCGAAGCCACGTACGGCGGCGAGCGCGACGCCGTACGCGCCGGCGATCCCGAGCAGCGGCGCCCCCCGCACCGCGAGCGTACGGATCGCCTCCACCAGCGCGGGCGCGTCCGTGCACACCAGCTCGACCTCCTCGGCGGGAAGCCGCGTCTGGTCGAGAAGGACCACCACAGGGCCTTCGGGCGGCTCGTGCCAGCGGATCGCGGGTATCTCCGTCGGCCCGCTGTCCTCGCGGGATTGCGCGTAGTGATCGGCCATCCGCCCAGTCTGCCCCGTACCCGGCGGACAATTGAAGGTCTGCAGCCCATACGGGGGCCGGTCCCCCGCCGGGCACGCCGTGACACGATGGCTGCCGACCTGCCGCCGCGACCGCGGAACGGGCACCGTGAAGGAGCGACGATGAACGACACTCCGGGCTGGGCGTCGCCCGGATCTGCACCCTCCGGCAAAGAGGAGCCTGACTCGTCCGGCACCCCGCAGCCCACGGACCAGGGCGGAGCGAACCAGCCCGAGCAGCCCCCGAAGTGGTCCAAGGAGCAGCCCCCGCCCGGCCAGTGGTCCGCTCCCGGCGCACAGGCTCCCGGCCAGGCCTCGCCGCCCGCTCCGCCCGCTCCGGGCTGGGGCGGTCAGCACCCCGGTGGCCAGGGCGGTGGACCCGCCGGCTGGGGAGGCCCCGGATACGGCGGCCCCGGTGGACCCGCCGGCTGGGGAGGCAACTGGGGCGGACAGCCGTCCGCCGCCAAGCCCGGTGTGATCCCGCTGCGCCCGCTCGGCGTCGGCGAGATCCTCGACGGCGCCGTCTCGACGATGCGCACCTACTGGCGCACGGTCCTCGGCATCTCGCTGACCGTCGCCGTCATCACGCAGATCGCCGTCATCCTGCTCCAGGGCTTCGTCCTCGACAACAACACCGACACGGCCGCCCTGAACGACCCGAGCGCCACCCTCGGCGAGCTGAGCCGGGCTCTGGGCGACACTCTGCTGAGCTCCGGTCTCGTCCTGCTCATCACACTGCTCGGCACCATCGTCGCGACGGCCCTGCTCACCTCGGTGACCAGCCGCGCCGTGCTCGGCAAGCCGGTGACCACGAGCGAGGCCTGGCGGGACGCCCGCCCCCAGCTGCCCAAACTGTTCGGCCTGACCTTGCTGCTGCCGCTCATCGCCATCGTGATCCTGGGCGTCGGCGCACTGCCGGGTCTGCTCGTGATGGCGGCCGGCTCGCACGACTCCGGTGCCGCGCTCGCCCTCCTCGGCGTCCTGGCCGCGGGCTTCGTCGCCCTCTGGCTGATGATCCGCTTCTCGCTCGCCTCTCCCGCCCTGATGCTGGAGAAGCAGAGCATCCTGAAGTCGATGAGCCGCTCCGCGAAACTCGTCCGCGGCTCCTGGTGGCGGGTGTTCGGCATCCAGCTGCTCGCCGTGATCATCGCCAACATCGTGGCGTCGATCATCGTGATCCCCTTCGCCGTCATCGCCGCCGCACTGAGCGGCGACGGCTTCTCCGGCTTCCTCGACAGCTCCGGCGGCGACCTCGGCTGGACCTTCCTCATCGTCAGCGGTATCGGTTCGGTGATCGGATCCATGATCACCTTCCCGATCACCGCGGGCGTCACCGTGCTCCTGTACATCGACCAGCGCATCCGCCGCGAGGCCCTCGACCTCGACCTGGCCCGAGCCGCCGGCGTCCAGGGCTACGGCACCGAGGCCACCGGCACCACACCAGGGAGTTGATGCGGTGAACGGGGCGGGGGGAGTTCTCACAGCCGTACTCGCGGGGCCGCACACCGGTGCGACAGCCGTCATCGCGCTGTCGCGCGGCGACGCGCCACCGGTGACGACGCCGCGTGATCCCGCACGGGAGGCGGCCCGACGCGAGCTGTCCAAGCGGATGTACCACGAGAACGATCCCGGCCTCGTCCAGCGCGCCCTGAACGCGTTCTGGGACTGGGTCGACAAACTGTTCGGCGCCGCCTCCTCCGCGGCACCCGGCGGAACGCTCGGACTCGTCGTCATCGTCCTCGCGGTCGTCGTGGTCGTGGCCGCCCTGTGGTGGCGCCTGGGCACACCGCGCCGCACCCCCTCCTCGTCCGCCACCCTCTTCGACGACCGCCCCAAGAGCGCCGCCGAACACCGCGCCGCCGCCGAGGCCCATGCCGCCCAGGGCCATTGGAACCAGGCCGTACAGGAGCGGATGCGTGCCATCGTGCGCTCCTTGGAGGAACGCGCCCTGCTCGATCCGCGCCCCGGCCGCACGGCCGACGAGGCGGTCGCGGAGGCGACCCGCACCCTGCCCTCCCACACGGACCGACTGCGCGCCGCCGCACGGGACTTCGACGACATCACGTACGGCGGCCGGGCCGGCGACCCGCGCGCGTACCAGCGCCTCACCGAGCTCGACCGCGATGTGGAGCGCACCAAGCCCGTACTCACGGACAGCACCCACAGCACGGACCGGAACACGCCCCGCAACAGCCGCCAGGGGGCCGCCTCATGACCGAGGCCACCCTCACCTCCACCTCGCCCACCGCCCGCCAGTTGTGGACCCGCGCGCGCGGACTCGTCCTCGCGCTCGTCCTGCTGCTGGTGGCCGCCATCGTGATAGCCGCGGTCCGCTCGGACGCCCGGCACGGCCGCCTCGACCCGCGCTCCGCCGACCCCTCCGGCAGCCGAGCCGTCGCCCAGCTCCTCGCCGACCAGGGGATCTCCACGCGCGTGGTCACCACCCTCGACGGGGCCCGCGCCGCGGCCGGCCCCGACACCACCGTGCTGATCACGGCCCCCGACCTGCTGACCAAGCGTCAGCAGAACCTCCTGCACGCGGCGACGGAACGCTCCGACGGCCGTACGGTCCTGATCGCACCCGGATCGCCCTCCGTCGGCACCCTCGCCCCAGGGGTCACCGCCGACCCCGCGGTCAGCTTCGACTCGACGCTCTCCCCCGACTGCGGCCTTCCCGCCGCCCGGCGAGCGGGCAGCGCCGACACCGGCGGCATGCGCTACACCACCACCGACCCGGGCGCCGCCGCCTGCTACCCGAGCGACGGGCTGCCCACGCTCCTGCGCGTACCGGCCGCTTCCGGAGGCGGCGACACCATCGTGCTCGGCGCCCCGGACATCCTCTACAACGACCGCCTCGACGAGCAGGGCAACGCCTCGCTCGCTCTCCAACTCCTCGGATCCCGCACCCATCTGGTCTGGTACCTCCCCTCGCTCTCCGACGACTCGGCCACCGACGCGGGCGGCCAGAGCTTCCTCGACCTGCTCCCCTCGGGCTGGCTCTGGGGCACACTGCAGCTCTTCATCGCGGCGATCCTGGCCGCGCTGTGGCGGGGACGCCGGATGGGCCCCCTCGTACCCGAACGGCTTCCCGTCGCGATCCGCGCCTCCGAGACCGCCGAAGGCCGCGCACGCCTCTACCGCAAGGCCAACGCCCGCGACCGCGCGGCCGCCGCTCTGCGCTCCGCCACCCGCACCCGCCTCGCCCCTCTCATCGGCGTACCCCCGGCCCAGGCGCACGCGCCCGAGGCCCTGCTCCCCGCCCTGTCCGCCCGCCTCGACGGCGACGGACAGGCCCTGCTCCCGCTCCTCTTCGGGCCGCCGCCCCGCAACGACGCGGCCCTCGTCTCCCTCGCCGGCCAACTCGACGCCCTCGAAAGAGAGGTACGCATTTCATGATGGACCCGACCACTGACAACGCCGGACACGCCGGGTACTCCGCGGACGCGGACACCGCCCGTTCCTCCCTGGAAGCCCTGCGCACCGAGATCGCCAAAGCCGTGGTCGGCCAGGACCCCGCTGTGACCGGCCTCGTCGTCGCCCTCCTCTGCCGCGGACACGTTCTCCTCGAAGGAGTCCCCGGAGTGGCCAAAACGTTGCTCGTCCGCGCTCTCGCGTCCGCGCTGGAACTCGACACCAAGCGCGTCCAGTTCACCCCCGACCTCATGCCGAGCGATATCACCGGCTCGCTCGTCTACGACGCCCGCACCGCCGAGTTCTCCTTCCAGCCAGGTCCGGTCTTCACCAACCTCCTGCTCGCCGACGAGATCAACCGCACGCCTCCCAAGACGCAGGCGTCCCTGCTGGAGGCGATGGAGGAACGCCAGGTCACGGTCGACGGCACGCCACGTCCGCTCCCCGAGCCCTTCCTCGTCGCGGCGACGCAGAACCCGGTCGAGTACGAGGGAACGTATCCGCTCCCCGAGGCCCAACTGGACCGCTTCCTCCTCAAACTGACGATCCCGCTGCCGTCCCGCCAGGACGAGATCGACGTCCTCACCCGCCACGCCGAGGGCTTCAACCCGCGCGACCTGCGCGCCGCCGGCCTGCGCCCCGTGGCCGGCCCCGCCGACCTCGAAGCCGCCCGCGCCGCGGTCGCCAAGACGGCGGTCTCCCCCGAGATCACCGGCTACGTCGTCGACCTCTGCCGCGCCACCCGCGAATCGCCTTCGCTCAGCCTCGGCGTCTCCCCGCGCGGTGCGACCGCCCTCCTCGCCACAGCCCGCGCCTGGGCCTGGCTGACCGGCCGTGACTACGTCATCCCCGACGACGTCAAAGCCCTGGCCCTGCCGACCCTCCGCCACCGCATCCAACTCCGCCCGGAAGCCGAGATGGAGGGCGTGACGGCCGACTCCGTCATCAACGCGATCCTCGCCCACGTCCCCGTCCCCCGCTGATGGCACTCACCGGACGCGCCGCTCTGCTGGCGGCCCTGGGCGCGATCCCCGTCGGCATCTGGGAGCCCAGCTGGACGGGCATTCTCGCCGTGAACGCCCCTCTGGCCATGGCCTGCGCCTGCGACGCCGCCCTCGCGGCTCCCGTACGACGCCTCGGCCTGACACGCTCAGGCGACACCTCGGTGCGCCTCGGCGAGTCCGCGGACGTCACCCTCACCGTCACCAATCCCTCGGGCCGCCCCCTGCGCGCACGCCTCCGCGACGCCTGGCCGCCGAGCAGTTGGGAACCCGGTACCGAGGTCGAGGCCTCCCGCCACCACCTCACGGTCCCCGCCGGCGAACGCCGCCGTCTGACGACCCGTCTGCGCCCCACACGCCGCGGCGACCGCCGGGCCGACCGCGTCACGATCCGCTCGTCCGGTCCCCTCGGTCTGTTCTCCCGTCAGGGCAGCCACGAAGTCCCCTGGGCCGTCCGCGTCCTGCCCCCGTTCACCAGTCGGAAGCACCTCCCTTCCAAACTGGCCCGGCTCCGTGAACTCGACGGCCGCACCAGCGTGCTGACACGCGGCGAGGGCACGGAGTTCGACAGCCTGCGCGAGTACGTTCCCGGCGACGACACCCGTTCCATCGACTGGCGCGCCACAGCCCGCCGGACGACGGTCGCCGTACGCACCTGGCGTCCCGAACGCGACCGCCACATCCTTCTGGTCCTCGACACCGGCCGCACCTCGGCGGGCCGTGTCGGCGACGCCCCCCGCCTCGACGCCTCCATGGACGCGGCCCTGCTCCTCGCCGCGCTGGCCTCCCGCGCCGGCGACCGCGTGGATCTCCTCGCCTACGACCGCCGGGTACGGGCCCTCGTCCAGGGCCGCGCGGCGGGCGACGTCCTCCCGTCCCTGGTCAACGCGATGGCCGGCCTGGAACCGGAACTCGTCGAAACGGACGCCCGCGGCCTGACCGCCACCGCCTTGCGTACGGCTCCACGCCGGTCCTTGATCGTGCTCCTGACTAGCCTCGACGCGGCCCCCGTCGAGGAGGGCCTGCTCCCCGTGCTCTCCGGCCTCACCCAACGCCATACGGTCCTGCTCGCATCGGTCGCGGACCCGCACATCGCGCACATGGCGAAGGCCAGGGGAAACATCGACGCGGTCTACGAGGCAGCGGCGGCGGCCCAGGCAGAGGCCGGGCGACAGCGCACCGCCGAGCAACTGCGCCGCCGCGGGGTCACCGTCGTCGACGCGACTCCGGATGACCTGGCGCCGGCCCTCGCGGACGCCTATCTGGCCTTGAAGGCCGCGGGCCGCCTGTAAACGAAGAACGGAAAAGGCCCCGACCCGACGAAGGGTTGTACGTTCCGGGGGATTTCCCCTGAACGCAGAAAACCCCCGTTACCGGTTTCCCGGTACGGGGGTTTTCAACAAAATTTGTTCGGCGGCGTCCTACTCTCCCACAGGGTCCCCCCTGCAGTACCATCGGCGCTGTGAGGCTTAGCTTCCGGGTTCGGAATGTAACCGGGCGTTTCCCTCACGCTATGACCACCGAAACACTATGAAACTGTCAACCGGAGCCGTGGCATAGCTACGACGGTTGTTCGTGGTTTCAGAACCAACACAGTGGACGCGAGCAACTGAGGACAAGCCCTCGGCCTATTAGTACCAGTCACCTCCAGCGGTTGCCCGCCTTCCAGATCTGGCCTATCAACC